>NZ_JBKFTN010000023.1:0-103679 GCF_050432945.1 Pseudomonas sp. 18173 | reverse complement strand
GGTGTCTGGGATTACTTGACCAGTTCAGCTTGCCCGCGATGAGGCCCGCTTAGGCAACATAAAATTACTTGCCCAGCTTCCTCAGCTCATCCGACTCGACAATCCTGATCCCGTCCTGCTCTTCCAGCGCCAGGCGCCACATTGCCCGGGCCAGTTGGCAGGCTTCGATGCCGTGGTATTTGCCGGGAATCAGCCGTGACAACGGCCCGGCGACTTTCTCGCCCAGGCGTGGTTCGGTGCGTTCGCCCAGCAACAACGAAGGGCGGCAAATAGTCAGCTGCGGCCAGTTCTGTGCACGCAATGCGTGCTCCATCTCGCCTTTGACCCGGTTGTAGAAAATCGAGGATCTGCGGTCGGCTCCCAAGGCGCTGATCACGATCAAATGCCGTGCGCCCATCTCCCTGGCACGTTTGGCGAATGCCACCACCATGTCCAGGTCCACTGCGCGAAACGCCTCTTCCGAGCCGGCCTGCTTGATCGTGGTGCCCAGGCAGCAATAAGCGATATCGACCCGCCCGTTCAATTGTGGCAGGAACGCCGCAGGGTCGCCGACCGGGTTTTCCAGGTGCGGGTGTTTGGCCAGTGGCCGGCGTGAGGGGGCCAGAACCCGGGTAATCGTTGGCTCGTTAAGCAGGCGATCGAGCAGGTGTTCACCCGTTAAACCGGTGGCTCCGGCGAGCAGCACGTGCTGAGGCGTCAAGTACATAGTGTTTCTCCCTTGATACTGTTCAGCTTAGTTGCTGTTTGCATCCTTGCTTTCCATGGATGCACTTTGCAGGGCTTTTCGTGCCTGTTGTTTGCGCAGCAGCTGCCAATGCGAGAGGACGGTTTTCGGTGCCCAGATCTGTGGTTCGGAGGCTTCGAACCCGTCTGCCAGCTCCCGCTCGGCGACAGTGGTCCTGGCCAGTTTGAAGGCTTGTTCCAGATCATCGGTCTGGTTCAGGGCCTGGGCGAACAGTGCATCGCCAAAGTAGGTGAAGTTGGCTTCCTCCGAGCAACCGAAGGACACCCGATCGGCTCGCGAGGCGGTCATGATCAGGGTCCGCTCATCCTTGAGGGCGGGGATGAAACCGCCGGAGTAGCAGGAGGAGATCACGATGATCTTGTCGCGGTTTTTCAACGGAGCGAGGACAGCAGCCAATTCGTCGGCTGGCAGGTCGGCCAGCTCCATGCGCGGCTGGTCCAGCACCAGCTCGTGTTCGCTGGTGCCATGGCTGGTCAGGTAGATGAAAATCAGGTCTTCCGGACCGCTGCGTTCGGCCAGTGTCAGGGCGGCGCGGCGCAGGTTTTCCCGGGTCGCCATCGGGCGGTCGGCGAGGTGGTCACGATGGTTCACCAGGCGGATCTGGCCGAAGGCGCCGAAACGGGTGGTGAGCATATTGGCGACGTAGTCGGACTCGCGCAGAAACACGCTCTGCTTGCCATCACCGCCCAGGGTCAACGAATACAGCTCCACCGCCGGGGTCGAGGGCGGAATGTTGGTCAGCGCCGAGTCGAGCAGGCGCCCCTGGGCGAGCAGGCCGAGTTCCAGAGTGTCGGGCAGTAATTTGCCATCGACATCACGTACACGCTGGCCGTTGATCCAGGTGCCGCTGAGCACGGTGCCGTCGGTCAACACCAGTGTGCCGCGCCCCTGGTAGCTGTCGTTGTCGAACTGGCCGGTGTAAAAGCTGCCGTCGGACAGGTTCAGTCGGCCCTGGCCGGAAAAGCGCCAGTCGTTGAACTGGCCGATGTAGTGGCTGCCGTCAGCGCCGATCAACTCGCCCTTGCCGTTCAGCGAACCTTCCTTGAACTGGCCCAGCCAGACATCGCCGTCGGCGTTTTCATAGCGGCCCTTGCCGTGCAGTTGATTGTTCTTGAAGCCGCCGACATAGATGTCGCCATCGGCGCTGTTGAATGTCCCGTTGCCTTCCAGTTGGCCGTCGACGAAGTGTCCGGTGAACTGATTGCCGTTGCCATCGCCGCGCTGGCCTTCGCCATTGGGTTTGCCGTGGGCGAACTGACCCTGATAGGAGCTGCCGTCCTCGAGTTCGAGGCGACCCAGGCCGGCATATTGATCGGCCTTGAACTCTCCGCGATAGCTCATGCCGTTTTCTTTGAGCGTGCCTTCGCCGTCGCGCCGGCCAGCCTTGAAGCCGCCGGTGTAACTGTTGCCGTTGGTGGTCAGTGCCCCCTGACCTTCGAACAGCCCCTGATTGAACTGCCCGCGATAGACTTCGCCATTGCTGCCATGCCATTCGCCCTGGCCCTGCCACTGGCCTTTGTCGAATTCACCGGCGTACCAGCTGCCGTTCGGGTAGTCGATGCGCCCCTTGCCTTGCAGCAAGCCATTTACCAGGTCACCGCGATAGCGTCCGCCGTCCGGCAGGCGTGCGTCGGGAGGCAAAGGCGATTCGCCGTCGCCGCAAGCGGTGAGCATCAGGGTCAAGGCAAGGAGTGCAAGTGGGCGCATAGCGGATTCCGGGCAATTAGGCGAGGGAGTATGCCGCAGCTATGTGTCCTTATATAGGGTGAGGTACCGCTTGAGGGCGCGAAACAGCGTGAGCTGCTTCGCATCCGGGAAGGTTTATACGAAGCACAGGGACAGGGGTTCGGCGATATACGCCGGTTTGTCCGAACCTTCGATTTCCAGGGTGGTGGTGGCCTTGAGCAGCCATTGGCCGGGTTTTTTCTCGATGACTTCGGTCAGGTCGACCTTGAGCCGCACTTTCGAGTTGACCTTGACCGGCTGAATGAAGCGCACGCTGTCGAGTCCGTAGTTGACCACCATCTTCAAGCCTTCGGGCATGACGAGGATGTCTTCCATCAGTTTCGGGATCAGCGACAACGACAGGAAACCGTGAGCGATGGTGCTGCCAAATGGCGTTTGCGCGGCCTTGACCGGGTCGACGTGGATGAACTGATAGTCCCCGGTGGCTTCGGCGAACAGGTTGATGCGTTCCTGATCGATGGTGAGCCATTCGGAACGTCCGAGTTCCTTGCCGACATAATCTTTGAGCTCTGCAACTGGAACATAGGGCATTGAGACTCTCCTTGGGTTCATCGGTTTTATAGTTTTGGCTTGCGGGGATTTCACTTCCCGGCTTACTACTTTAGATCAACATGGCCAAACGCTCAGGTCAACTGACCATGCTTTTGGCGAATGCCGGTCCATAGCGCGGGCATGCTTATAATGCCCGGCCAATGCGGGTGATGGATTTTGCGGGAGATCTTTGATGTTGTTACGGGGCCTGACATGGCTGGTGCTGTTCCAATTGCTCGGCACTGCGATCAATCATTTGTTTTTGCCGGTGCTGCCGGGGCCGATTGTGGGGTTGCTGCTGTTGCTGGTTTACCTCATCTGTCGTGGACAGGTCGGCGAGCCACTGAACCTGGCGGCCAGCAGCCTGTTGCGCTACCTGCCGCTGTTGCTGGTGCCGCCAGCCGTGGGCGTGATGGTCTATGCCGCTGACATCGCGGCGGACTTCTGGGCCATCGTCGGTGCGCTGGTGTTGTCGCTGCTGCTTTCGATGGCCTTCGCCGGGGTGCTGATGCAGCGCATGGTCAAGCGCCACGCGATCTCCGAGGACGGCCAATGATCTTCGACTGGCATGGCGCCTGGGCTTCGGTGATTCACCATCCGTTGTTCGGCATTGGCATTACCCTCGGTGCCTATCAGCTTGTCCTGGGCGTGTTCGAGAAAACCCGCTGGATCTTTTTGCAGCCGGTGCTGGTCTCCATGTTGCTGGTGATCGGCGTACTGGTGGGCTGCGGCCTGACTTACGCCGAATACCGCAAGAGCACCGAGATTCTGAGCATCCTGCTCGGTCCGGCCACTGTCGCGCTGGCGGTGCCGCTTTATCTCAACCTGCGACGGATTCGGCAGTTGTTCTGGCCGATATTTACTACGCTGGTGATAGGTGGCGTCGTGGCCACGGGGATGGGCGTTTTGCTGGGCTGGTCGTTCGGTGCCGAGCACATGATCCTGATGACCATGGCGCCGAAGTCGGTGACCTCGCCAATTGCCATGTTGGTGGCTGAGCAGATCGGCGGGGTCGCGGCGCTGGCCGCGGTGTTTGTCTTGATTACGGGTGTGATCGGGGCGATTTTCGGTCCGGCCCTGCTGACCCGGCTGGGTGTGCACAGCCCGGAAGCCAGGGGCATGGCGCTGGGCATGACGGCCCACGCGGTCGGCACGGCAGTGGCGATGCAGGAAAATGAAGAGTGCGGTGCCTTCGCGGCGCTGGCGATGAGTTTGATGGGCGTGGCCACGGCGGTGTTGCTGCCGCTGGCGGTGTCGATGGTGGTGTAAGGAAATGTCTATGAGTCTGCCGCTTTTTCCGTTGAACACAGTGCTGTTTCCTGGCTGCATCCTCGACTTGCAGATCTTCGAAGCGCGCTATCTGGACATGATCGGTCGCTGCATGAAGCAGGGCGGTGGTTTCGGCGTGGTGTGCATCCTCGAGGGTGAGGAAGTCGGAATCGCGCCGGCCGGCTACGCGCTGGTGGGCTGCGAAGCGCTGATCACCGATTTCAAACAGCAGGACAACGGCCTGCTGGGGATTCGGGTTCAGGGTGGGCGGCGTTTCCATGTATTGAAAGCGGAGGTCCAGCGCGATCAGTTGACCGTTGCCGAGGTCGAGTGGCTGGAAGACGAACCGGAACAGCCACTGCAGGATGAGGATGCCGACCTGGTGGCATTGCTCAAGGCTTTGGCCGAGCACCCGATGGTCGAAGCCTTGAACATGGGTACTGAGGCGACCGGGCAGCAGTCATTGGCCAATCAGTTGGCGTACCTGCTGCCTTTTGCCGAGCTGGACAAGATCGACTTGCTGCAACTTGACGATCCGCAGCAGCGACTGGATGCGATTCAGGCGCTGCTGGATGAGTTGCAGGGTGAGTTGTTTGCCTGAGCAGTATTTGGCAATCATTGAGTGCAGTTGCCAGCATTGCTGAGTACCTGGGCGGCGATTAGTTTGTGGCTACCCACATGAGGTGGGTCATTTCAATGACTAAAGGGATTAATGCCATGACTATCTATAAACGTGAATGGTCTGTATGGGACACTGCGGCAACAGAGTTCATGCTTAAACTTGTCGATAACAACCAGCCCTTTGCAGCCAATGCTGAATTAGCCGGCGAGTTTGCCGATGCGCTGATTATGGAAAAGCGTAAGCGTCAGTGGAGTCCTAACTGAGCTTGAGTAACAGGAACCCCAACTGTTGAGTTGGGGTTTTTTTTTGAGGGAAATATTTCTAATAGGCATACCGCAACATCGTATGCGGTAAATGCCGCAACACGAAGAAGCCGAACAGTGCCACCAGCGCCGGCAAGACCAGCCACCAGACCTTGGGTGGCAAGGCGTTCAACGGATCCTTGCGCTGGATCAGCCACAGGCTCGCCGCACAGACACATGCCGCCAGCATCGCGCCGGCCATGACATCGGTTGGCCAATGTGCCCCGAGGTACACCCGGGAAAGGGCAATCGCCATCGCCGGCAAGCTGGCTACCAGCACCCAGGTCAGGCGCATGCGCGGCGGTTGTCTGCGACCGGCCAGCACGGCGAGGGTCAGAAACAGCGCGAACGAGCCTGAGGCATGGCCGCTGGGCATGCTGTAGCTGGTCAGTGGATCGCTCAATACTTCCGGGCGTACGCGGGCGAAAAACTGTTTGGTTACAGTGTTGGCCAATGCCGTGCAGAGGAGGGTGCTGCACGCAAAGACTGCCTGTCGCCATTGCCGGGTAATCAGCAGCAGCGCTACCAGCAATGCACTGAACAGCAGCATGTTGCGGAATTCGCCAATCAACGTGAAGACCACCGCCACCTCATCGAGCATCGGGCTGCGATGTTCCTGCACCAGGGTCATCACCCCTTGGTCGAGGGCGTTCAGGTAGGGATAGCCGATAAACAACCCGGCCAGGATCAACAGGCTCATGCCAGCTATCAGTGTTGTAGCCCGTCGATGCTGACGCAGGCTGCTGGTGGCGCTCAGCCCCACTATGACCGCAATACTGCCGGCAACGATCCCGGCCTGAGTCCAGAAGCCTTCAGGCAGCGGCAAGCGAATTGCCGCGCCGGTAGCCCAGCCCGGCAGCAGATAAGCCACCGACCAGCCCGCGCCGGCCAGCAGGCTGACGGCGAAGAAGCGTGGGAAGGGCATGTCGCACATGCCGGCGACCATGGGCAGCATTGGCCGCAGCGGTCCGATAAAACGCCCGACCAGCAGGCTGGCGATGCCATAGCGCTGGAAGTAGGCTTCGGCCCCGGCAATCCATTCCGGGTGATGGCGCAAGCCGGGCAGGCGCCGGATATTCTGGTGGAAATGACGCCCAAGAAAATAAGAGACCACGTCGCCCAGGACGCCGGCCAGGAAGCCCAGCAGCAAGGTTTCACTCAGCGTCAACGCACCACTGCCGGCCAGTACCGCAACGGTGAACAGTAAAACCGTGCCCGGGACGATCAGCCCGGCAATCGCCAGGCACTCCACAAAAGCCACCAGAAATATTGCCGCCGCCAGCCATTGCGGGTTGACCGTCAACCAACCGGTCAGGCTATCGAGCCATTGGCCCATAAAAACCACTCCATCTAATGTTCAATTGCTTCCAGGTGATAAGTGCAACTTTGAATGCGCCACTGTCCCCTGTGGGAGCGGGCTTGCCCGCGAATAGGCCCTTTCAGTCGATATCGACGTCGCCTGACACTCAGCCTTCGTCGGAACGCCGCCCGGAGCAAGCCCGCTCCCACAGGGGATTTCTGTTTGCATCAAGTCNGCCACTGTCCCCTGTGGGAGCGGGCTTGCCCGCGAATAGGCCCTTTCAGTCGATATCGACGTCGCCTGACACTCAGCCTTCGTCGGAACGCCGCCCGGAGCAAGCCCGCTCCCACAGGGGATTTCTGTTTGCATCAAGTCTGAGTCAATTTCAGGTCAGCACAAGATAATCGCGACCTTCAATCTGCCCCCGTCGCAGCGGGTTTCGCGTGCAGTACGGCGCGTAGGCCGCATCGACGAAGCGGTACATCAGGTGCTCATCGCGCCCGTGGGGGATGCCAAGGCGTGTAGTCTGGATGATGTGGGCAGGCGTCTGGCCGACGTGTTCCACCAGCAGCGCTTCATGGTCGAAGCGTTTGGCGTCCCACATTGGCACTTTCAGGCCCAGCGCCTTGCACAGTAGCGTTTGCCCGGCACAGAGCTTTTGTGACGGGCGAGGGTGGCCCTTGGCATCAGGGTTGTTCAACAGCAT
Organism: Pseudomonas sp. 18173; assembly: GCF_050432945.1. Classification (NCBI taxonomy): domain Bacteria; kingdom Pseudomonadati; phylum Pseudomonadota; class Gammaproteobacteria; order Pseudomonadales; family Pseudomonadaceae; genus Pseudomonas; species Pseudomonas sp. 18173. Next base: position 96,458 of record NZ_JBKFTN010000023.1, on the reverse strand, counting down.
CTGCGCCAGGCTGGCCGGTCCGCTCAACTCATCGACCCACGGGTAGGCGGACTTGATCAGTACCGCGTTTCCTGGCCCTTGGGCGCTGAAGTTCAGGGAATCGCCACCCCGGGCGTAATACATATAGATGTGGCCGCCATCCAGAAACAAAGCCTTACGCTTTTCTGTGTAACCGAGGGACGCATGGCTGCCTTTTTCCGCGCAGTAATAGGCTTCGGTTTCGATAATCCGGGCGCTGAGCCACAGGTCGCCAACTCGATGGCGAATGACTTTGCCCAGTAACTCCCGGGCCAGAATTTGGGCGTCACGGTCGAAAAACGCGTCCGGGAGGCCTGCTGGCAGGCTCGTGGTGGACGCTCGAACAGTCAGGTTGGACATGATGACCGGCGTTTGTCAGGGCTGAATGAGTCGTGATGATAACAATTTGCAGCTTAATCCCGGCTGAACATCGGTAAATGCCCCTCCATTTCGACCATCCGCCCGTCACCGCTGTTAGTCCCGGGACGCGACAGCTATAATCTGCCGCTTTACTCTTTACCAAGACCTAATCAAAGACCACGCCAGACCATGACTGAGTCCGTTCTTGACTACATGACCCGCCTGGGTTGCGCTGCCCGCGAAGCTTCCCGCGTGATCGGCCGTGCCAGCACCGCGCAGAAAAACCGCGCCCTGCAGGCCGCCGCCAATGCGCTGGACGCTGCCCGCGCCGAGCTGACGGCGGCCAACGAGCTGGATTTGGCCGCCGGTCGCGCCAACGGTCTGGAGCCGGCCTTGCTTGAGCGCCTGGCACTGACCCCGGCGCGTATCGACGGCATGATCGTCGGCCTGCGTCAGGTGGCAGCCCTGCCGGACCCGGTCGGCGCGATCCGTGACATGAGCTTCCGCCCGTCCGGAATCCAGGTCGGCAAGATGCGCGTGCCGCTGGGCGTGATCGGAATCATCTACGAGTCGCGGCCGAACGTGACCATCGATGCGGCCAGCCTGTGCCTGAAGTCCGGCAACGCGACCATCCTGCGTGGCGGTTCCGAGGCGATTCATTCCAATCGAGCCATCGCCGCCTGCATTCAGCGTGGCCTGGCCGAGGCCGATCTGCCGGCTGCGGTGGTGCAAGTGGTCGAAACCACGGATCGCGCTGCCGTCGGCGCGCTGATCACCATGCCTGAATACGTCGACGTCATCGTGCCGCGCGGTGGCCGTGGCCTGATCGAACGGGTCAGCCGCGATGCCCGCGTACCGGTGATCAAGCACCTGGATGGCATCTGCCACGTTTACGTGAGTGAACACGCCGATCTGGCCAAGGCCCAGCGCATCGCGTTCAACGCCAAGACTTACCGTTATGGCATCTGCGGTGCCATGGAAACGCTGCTGGTCGATCAAACCGTCGCCAGCGATTTCCTGCCGGCGATGGCGGCACAGTTCCGCGAAAAAGGCGTCGAGCTGCGTGGTTGCGAGCGCACCCGGGCGATCATCGATGCCGTGGTCGCGACTGAAGAAGACTGGAGTACCGAATATCTGGCGCCGATTCTGTCGATCCGTGTGGTCGACGGACTGGGCCAGGCCATCGAGCACATCAACCATTATGGCTCCCATCACACCGATTCGATTGTCAGCGAACACCAGGGCGACACCCGGCGTTTCATGGCTGAAGTCGACTCATCCTCGGTGATGATCAATACCCCGACATGCTTCGCCGATGGCTACGAATACGGATTGGGTGCCGAGATCGGCATTTCTACTGATAAGCTGCACGCCCGCGGCCCGGTGGGCCTCGAAGGGCTGACCTGCGAGAAGTACATCGTGGTCGGCGACGGGCAGTTGCGCGGACAGGAGCCGGCCTGACTTGGGCGACTTCGACCCGTCAGCCCAGGTCACTGCCAGCGAGCCAGCCCCTCGCCGCATTGGCGTGCTGGGTGGAACGTTCGACCCGGTGCACATCGGCCATTTGCGCGGTGCGCTGGAAGTCGCCGAAACCCTGGCGCTCGATGAGCTGCGTCTGACGCCCAGTGCCAGGCCGCCCCATCGGGACAAGCCGCAGGTGTCGGCGAAAGACCGTCTGGCGATGGTCGAGTGCGCGGTGGCCGGTGTGGCGCCGTTGGTGGTGGACGCCCGCGAATTGCAGCGGGACAAACCGTCCTACACCATTGATACCCTGGAACTGATGCGTGCCGAACTGGCCGTATCCGACCAGGTTTTTCTGCTTTTGGGCTGGGACGCTTTTTGCGGCCTGCCCACTTGGCACCGCTGGGAAGAGTTGCTCCAGCATTGCCATATCCTGGTGTTGCAACGCCCGGATGCCGACAGCGAACCGCCGGATGCCTTGCGCAACCTGCTGGCAGCGCGCTCGGTGAGCGACCCGCTGGCCCTCAAAGGGCCGAGCGGACAGATTGCATTCGTCTGGCAGACACCGCTCGCGGTATCCGCCACCCAGATCCGTCAACTGCTGGCCAGCGGTAAGTCGGTACGTTTCCTGGTGCCCGACGCGGTCCTGGCCTACATCGATGCGCACGGACTCTACCGTGCGTCGAACTGAATAGGAGTGCCTCAAGGCACGTGGCAACAACGTGTATTGAAGCGCCCGAACATACGAGCAAAACGAGTTTTATATGACGAACAACGACGTAAACAAAGTTAAGCGCAAAGGCACGTTCAAGAGTGCCCCGCTGCCTGAGAAGGTCCTCGCTGCCGAGCCACCCAAAGGCGACGAGCTGGTCAAGATCGCCGTAGCCGCCCTGGAAGACGTCAAGGCCCAGGACGTGCTGGTCATCGATGTTCGCGACAAGCAGAGCATCACTGACTTCATGATCATCGCCACCGGTACGTCCAACCGCCAGATCGGCGCAATGCTGGACAAGGTCCGCGAAGCCGTCAAAGCCCTGGGTATCAAGCCGCTGGGTGAAGAAGGCAAGGGCGACAGCGACTGGGTGCTGCTGGACATGGACGACGTGATCGTCCACATGATGACTTCCAACGCCCGTCAGTTCTACGACCTTGAGCGCCTGTGGAAAGGTGCCGAGCAGAGCCGTGCGGCCGATGGCAAGCACCACAGCCCTGAAGTTGGTCACGAGCACTTCAACAAGCTCAACAAAGACCAGGAATAAGGGACCGCTGTGCGACTGCGACTGATCGCCGTCGGTTCACGCATGCCCAAGTGGGTGGAAGAAGGCTGGCATGAATATGCCAAGCGTCTTCCGTCCGAGCTGGCGCTGGAACTGGTGGAAATACCGCTCAATACCCGTGGCAAGAACGCCGACGTGGCCCGTTTCATCCGTCAGGAAGGCGAAGCCATGCTGGCCAAGGTCGGGCCGAACGAGCGGGTAGTCACACTCGAAGTCCATGGCAAGCCCTGGAGCACCGAGCAACTGGCGGTCGAGCTCGATCGCTGGCGGCTGGACTCGCGCACCGTCAACTTCATGGTCGGCGGCCCCGAAGGGCTGGCGCCGGAAGTCTGTGCCCGGGCTGACCAGCGTTGGTCGTTGTCACCGCTGACCTTGCCGCACCCGCTGGTGCGGATCCTGATCGGCGAACAGTTGTACCGTGCCTGGACCGTGCTGTCCGGTCACCCTTACCACAAGTAATTCTGCTCCCCATGACCCAGCCGATCCGCATCAAGGACCACGAAAAAGACGCCCGTCTGGTGCGTGGCCGCGTCGTGTTCGGTGCAATTGCAGTCGTGACGCTGATCGGCGTGCTGATCGCGCGCCTGTATTTCCTGCAGGTGATCCAGTACGAGTACCACTCGACCCTGTCGGAAAACAACCGGGTCCACGTGCAGCCGATTCCGCCGCCCCGTGGCTTGATTTATGACCGCAACGGCGTGGTGATTGCCGACAACCGGCCCAGCTTCAGCCTGAGCATGACCCGCGAGCGCTCTGGCGATTGGCAGCAGGTGCTCGATGTGATCGTCCAGGTGCTGGAGCTCACGCCCGAGGACCGGGTGATTTTCGAGAAGCGCATGCGTCAGGGGCGCCGGCCGTTCGAGCCGGTGCCGATCATGTTCGAATTGACCGAAGAGCAGATCGCAAGGATCGCCGTGAACCAGTTCCGCCTGCCTGGGGTGGAGGTGGTTGCGCAGCTGGTCCGTCACTATCCGCAGGGCGCGCATTTTGCGCATTCGGTGGGCTATATGGGGCGGATCAACGAGAAAGAGCTGAAGACTCTGGACCCGGTGAGCTACAGCGGCACCCATCAAATTGGCAAAACCGGCATCGAGCGCTTCTACGAGCCTGAATTGCACGGCCAGGTGGGTTACGAGGAAGTCGAGACCAACGCCCGGGGCCGCGTATTGCGCGTGCTCAAGCGCACCGATCCGATTCCCGGCAAGGACATCGTCCTGAGCCTGGACATCAAATTGCAGGAAGCCGCCGAAGCTGCGCTCGGTGGTCGTCGAGGCGCGGTGGTAGCGCTGGACCCGAAGACCGGCGAAGTGCTGGCGATGGTCAGCCAGCCGAGTTTCGACCCCAACCTGTTCGTCACCGGCATCAGCTTCAAGGCCTATTCCGAACTGCGCGACTCCATCGACCGACCGCTGTTCAACCGTGTGCTGCGTGGCCTGTACCCGCCGGGTTCGACCATCAAGCCGGCGGTGGCGATCGCCGGCCTGGATTCCGGCGTGGTGACGGCGTCGACCCGGGTGTTCGACCCCGGTTACTACATGCTGCCCAACTACGATCACAAGTACCGTAACTGGAACCGTACCGGCGACGGCTTTGTCGACCTCGATACGGCGATCATGCGTTCCAACGACACCTACTTCTATGACCTGGCCCACAAGTTGGGGATCGACCGGCTGTCGGCGTACCTGAGCAAGTTCGGTATCGGCCAGAAAGTCTCCCTGGACATGTTCGAAGAATCGCCGGGGTTGATGCCGACCCGGGAATGGAAGCGTGCGACGCGTCGTCAGGCCTGGTTCCCGGGGGAGACACTGATTCTCGGTATCGGTCAGGGCTACATGCAGTCGACGCCGTTGCAGCTGGCCCAGGCCACCGCGCTGGTGGCCAACAAGGGCATCTGGAATCGTCCGCACCTGGCCAGGACCATTGAAGGCCAGAAGCCGGTGGATCCTAACCCGATGCCGGACATCATCCTGCGCGATCCGGCGGACTGGACCCGGGTGAACCACGGTATGCAGCAAGTGATGCACGGTGCCCGGGGCACGGCGCGCAAGGCCTCGATCGGTGCGCAGTACCGGATCGCCGGCAAAAGTGGTACGGCCCAGGTGGTCGCGATCAAGCAGGGTGAAAAGTACGACCGCTCCAAGGTCCAGGAGCGTCACCGTGACCACGCCTTGTTCGTCGGCTTCGCGCCGGCAGACGACCCGAAAATCGTGGTGTCGGTGATGGTCGAGAACGGCGAGTCCGGTTCCGGTGTCGCCGCGCCAGTGGTGCGTCAAGTCATGGACGCCTGGCTCCTGGACCAGGACGGTCGGTTGAAGCCCGAATACGCCAGCCCTATCAGTGCAGAGGCTACCGCCCGTGATGAATAATTTTGATCGCATGCTCTCCAGCGAGGATGTGATGCGTCGCCGTGCAACCCTGTTGCAACGTATGCACATCGACGGCGTGTTGCTGATCCTGCTGCTGACGCTTGCCGCCGGCAGCCTGTTCGTCCTGTATTCCGCCAGTGGAAAAAGCTGGGATCTGCTGGCCAAGCAGGCCACTTCGTTCGGCATCGGCCTGGTGTCGATGATCGTCATCGCCCAGTTCGAGCCGCGGTTCATGGCGCGGTGGGTACCGGTCGGCTATGTGATCGGCGTGTTGTTGCTGGTGGTCGTGGACGTCATGGGCCACAACGCGATGGGCGCCACGCGCTGGATCAACATCCCCGGTGTCATCCGCTTCCAGCCCTCGGAGTTCATGAAGATCCTGATGCCGGCGACCATTGCCTGGTACCTGTCCAAGCGCACCTTGCCGCCACAGCTCAAGCACGTCGGTATCAGCCTGATGCTGATCGGCATTCCGTTCATTCTGATCGTGCGGCAGCCGGACCTCGGCACTTCGCTGCTGATCCTGGCTGGCGGCGCTTTCGTGCTGTTCATGGGTGGCTTGCGCTGGCGCTGGATCCTCAGCGTACTGGCCGCCGCCGTTCCCGTGGCGGTTGCCATGTGGTTCTTCATCATGCACGACTACCAGAAGCAGCGAATCCTGACGTTCCTCGATCCGGAGAGCGATCCGCTCGGTACGGGCTGGAACATCATCCAGTCCAAGGCCGCCATCGGCTCCGGTGGCGTGTTCGGCAAGGGTTGGTTGCTGGGCACCCAGTCGCACCTGGACTTCCTGCCGGAAAGCCATACCGACTTCATCATTGCCGTCATGGGCGAAGAATTTGGCCTGGTGGGGATCTGCGCGCTGTTGCTGATCTACCTGCTGTTGATCGGTCGCGGCCTGGTGATTACCGCCCAGGCGCAGACATTGTTCGGCAAGTTGCTCGCGGGCAGCCTGACCATGACGTTTTTTGTTTATGTTTTCGTCAACATCGGTATGGTCAGTGGCCTGTTGCCGGTGGTGGGGGTGCCGTTGCCGTTCATTAGCTACGGAGGAACTTCGCTGGTGACGCTGCTGTCAGCGTTTGGGGTTTTGATGTCGATCCATACCCATCGCAAGTGGATCGCGCAGGTTTGAATAAGGTGAAATTTTCAATGCAAGTAATGCGTGGCTGGGCGACTCGACATGCACCATGGGTCGGCCTGGTAAGCATCCTTGGCACCGTGCAGGAAGCGTTGGCCGGCGACTATGAAGGCTCACCCCAAGTGGCCGAATTCGTCGGTGAAATGACCCGCGACTACGGTTTCGCCGGTGAACAGTTGATGGGCGTGTTCCGCGAAGCCGAGCGCAAGCAGTCGATTCTGGACGCCATCTCGAAACCCGCCGAACGGGTCAAGCAGTGGAGCGAATATCGCCCGATGTTCATCACCGATGCGCGCATTGCCCGGGGTGTGGACTTCTGGCGTCAGCACGAAGCGGTGTTGGCCCGTGCCGAGCAGGAATACGGCGTACCGGCCCAGGTGATTGTCTCGATCATCGGCGTTGAAACCTTTTTCGGTCGTAATACCGGAAATTTCCGGGTGATCGATGCCTTGTCTACCCTGGGTTTCGACTATCCTCCTCGTGCCGAGTTTTTCCGCAAGGAATTGCGTGAGTTCCTGCTGCTGGCTCGCGAAGAACAGGTCGATCCGTTGACGCTCAAGGGCTCCTACGCCGGCGCAATGGGATTGCCACAATTCATGCCGAGCAGTTTCCGCGCCTATGCGGTGGATTTCGACGGTGATGGTCATATCAACATCTGGACCAACCCGGACGATGCCATCGGCAGTGTCGCCAGTTACTTCAAGCGTCATGGCTGGGTTGCCGGCGAACCGGTCGTCAGCCGCGCCGATGTCCGTGGCGATCAGGTCGACGAAGGCTTGACCACAGGAATCGAACCAACGAAAACCGTTGGGGAGTTGCGAGCCCTGGGGTGGTCAAGTCATGATGCGCTGCGCGATGATATGCCGGTTACCGCTTTCCGCCTGGAAGGCGACAATGGCTCCGAGTACTGGATGGGCCTGAAGAATTTTTACGCGATCACGCGTTATAACCGCAGCGTGATGTACGCCATGGCCGTACATCAACTGTCTGAACAGCTGGTCCAAGCACGGGGCGTCAAGTAATGCGGGCATTGCCTATCAATAAACCCCTGAAGCTGATGGCATTCGCCGCGTTGACCGTGCTGCTCGCCAGTTGTTCGACCAGCCGTGCGCCGGCCCAGAAGTCCTCCACCGCCGTGCGCTCGACGCCGGGGCTGGACATCAACCGGGCCCACAAGGATGGCGCGCCATGGTGGGATGTCGATGTCTCGCGCATCCCGGACGCCACGCCAACCCTGCACACCGGCCCGTACAAGGCCAACCCGTACACTGTGCTCGGCAAGACTTACTTTCCGCTGCAAGAGTCCAAGACCTACGTGGCTTCGGGCACGGCGTCCTGGTATGGCACCAAGTTCCACGGCCAGAACACCGCCAACGGCGAAGTGTATGACCTGTACGGCATGAGTGCCGCGCACAAGACATTGCCACTGCCAAGTTATGTCCGGGTGACCAACCTGGACAACAACAAGAGCGTGATCCTGCGGGTCAACGACCGTGGACCGTTCTATTCGGACCGTATCATCGACCTGTCCTACGCCGCCGCCAAGAAGCTCGGTTATGCCGAAATCGGCACCGCGCGGGTGAAAGTCGAGGGCATCGATCCACAGGCCTATTGGGCAGCCAAAGGCCGTCCGGCGCCTTTGATGCTCAACGAGCCGCAAGTCGCGCAGAATAGCGCCCCGGTGATCACGGCCTCGGCCGGCACCGTCGAGCAATGGACACCGCCGCCGCAGCAACACGCCGCCGCAGTGGTGCCGGTGCAGCTTGATGCAAAAAAAAACGCTTCTGTACCAGCCTCTGGCCAGTATCTGCAGGTGGGCGCGTTCGCCAACCCGGACGCTGCAGAACTCCTGAGATCGAAGCTCAGCGGGATGGTGAGCGCTCCGGTGTTCATCAGCTCGATCGTGCGCAATCAGCAGACCCTGCATCGGGTTCGCCTGGGCCCGATCGGATCGCCGGGTGAAATCCAGCAGGTGCAGAACAGCGTGCGCCTGGCCAATCTCGGTTCACCGAGCGTGGTCACAGAGTAAAAAACGTAGGACTTGATTGACGGTTCATCTGCGGTTTTGGGGGATGAACCAGGTTGTTGGCTCTTTTAAGAACAAAAACCCGGCAAGGGTTACAGAGTGAGCAGCTGAATACGCGATGGCCCGTTAGAAGGTCATCTGAATAGTTTTGCCTTCGGGCAAGTTTCCATTAGCGATTTCGAGAGACGGATGAACATCACCACCTTTGCCAAACGCCTGTTCCTGCTAGTCCCGCTGCTCCTCTCACCTGCCGCATTCGCGGTCGAGATGATGCCGTCGCCACCGCAATTGGCTGCCAAGGCCTATGTGCTCATGGATGCCAGCAGCGGCAACGTGCTGGTCGAGAACAACGGTGACCAGCGTCTGCCACCGGCCAGCCTGACCAAGCTGATGACCGCGTACATCGCGACCCTGGAAATCCGTCGTGGCCAGATCGGCGAAAACGATCCGGTGACCGTCAGCGAAAACGCCTGGCGTACCGGCGGCTCGCGGATGTTCATCAAGGTCGGCTCGCAGGTCACTGTCAGCGACCTGCTGCACGGCATCATCATCCAGTCGGGCAACGACGCCAGCGTCGCGCTCTCCGAGCACATCGCCGGCAGCGAAGACGCGTTCGCCGACCTGATGAACAAGACCGTCGCCGACCTGGGCATGACCAACACCCACTTCATGAACCCGACCGGCCTGCCGAACCCGGAGCACTATTCGTCGGCTCACGACATGGCAGTCCTGGCCCGCGCGATCATCCACGAAGACCCGGCTCACTACGCGATCTACTCGCAGAAAGAGTTCTTCTGGAACGGCATCAAGCAACCGAACCGCAATCTGCTGCTGTGGCGCGACAAGACCGTCGACGGTCTGAAAACCGGCCACACCGACGAAGCCGGCTACTGCATGGTGTCTTCGGCCGTACGTGATGGCATGCGCCTGATCGCCGTGGTGTTCGGCACCAACAGCGAAGTGGCCCGTGCCGCCGAAACCCAGAAGCTTTTGACCTACGGTTTCCGTTTCTTCGAAACCCAGACCTTCTATCAGAAGGGCGCCGAACTGGCCCAGGCACCTGTCTGGAAGGGTTCGACCAATCAAGTCAAGGCCGGCCTGGCTGAAGACCTGACCATGACCCTGCCTAAAGGCCAGCTGAAAAAGCTCGCTGCCAGCATGACCATGAACCCGCAACTGGTCGCGCCAATCGCCAAGGGCGACGTGATCGGCAAGGTCGAGGTGAAACTGGACGACAAGGTGGTGCACAGCGCCGATCTGATCGCTCTGGACGCCGTCGAGGAAGGTGGTATCTTCCGCCGCATGTGGGATAGCATCCGTCTATTCTTCTACAGCCTGTTCAACTGAATTTAGTGTGCACCTGCATGGCTCCGCGCTGATCTGGCGCGCAGCCATGCCCGTCGCCACGGCTTACGCTTACGAGGCCGTTACGCCATGACCGATACCGAAGTAAAGGCGCCAAAGATCGAATTTCCCCAGACTGATTATCCGGTTAAGGTGATTTGCGATACGGGCGCAGGCAACAAAGACAGGATCATCGAAATCGTCAAGCAGTACGCGACGATCAACGATGAACGTGTCGATGAGCGTCAAAGCAGCAACGGCAAGTACACCACCATTCAGTTGCACATCGTCGCGACCGACCAGGACCAGCTGTACAACATCAACAGCTTTCTGCGGGCGACCGGTTTCGTGCACATGGTGCTGTGATGTCCGGCACGCTGGGCTTTCGCGAGCTCGGCCAGATGGCTTACGAGCCGGTCTGGCATGCCATGCAACGCTTCACCAACGAACGCGGCACCGACGTTGCCGACGAGATCTGGCTGGTGGAACACCCTGCGGTGTTCACCCAGGGCCAGGCCGGCAAGGCCGAGCATCTGCTGCTTCCCGGTGATATTCCGGTGGTGCAGGTCGACCGGGGTGGTCAGGTGACCTACCACGGCCCCGGCCAACTGGTGGCTTATCTGCTGCTGGATGTGCGCAGGCTGGGTTTTGGTGTGCGCGATCTGGTCAGCCGGATGGAGCAATGCCTGATCGAGCTGCTGGCCAGTTACGGTGTGACCGCCGTGGCCAAGCCCGATGCACCGGGTGTCTACGTCGACGGGGCGAAAATCGCTTCGCTGGGTCTGCGGATTCGCCACGGCTGTTCCTTTCATGGCCTGGCCTTGAACGTGGACATGAACCTGGAACCGTTTCGACGGATTAATCCCTGCGGCTACGCCGGGCTGGCGATGACCCAGCTGAGCGATCACGCAGGATCGATTGAATTTGCCGAGGTAAGTGCCCGGCTGCGTGCGCAGCTCGTCAAACACCTCGACTATGCTGAGCAGACGACCCTGACGGGCGGAATCGACTGATATGACTACTGATGCAGTGCAAACCATGATCCCGACGCTCGATGTCACCGAGCGCCCGACCCCGCGTCCCAAGGTTGAAGCCGGCGTCAAGCTGCGCGGCGCCGAAAAGGTTGCACGCATCCCGGTGAAGATCATTCCGACCACCGAACTGCCGAAGAAGCCGGACTGGATTCGCGTGCGCATCCCGGTTTCGCCGGAAGTCGACCGCATCAAGGCCCTGCTGCGCAAACACAAGCTGCACAGCGTGTGCGAAGAAGCTTCCTGCCCGAACCTGGGCGAGTGCTTCTCCGGCGGCACCGCAACCTTCATGATCATGGGTGACATCTGCACCCGTCGTTGCCCGTTCTGCGACGTCGGCCACGGCCGTCCGAAGCCACTGGACGTCAACGAGCCGGAAAGCCTGGCCATCGCCATCGCCGACTTGCGCCTGAAGTACGTGGTGATCACTTCGGTGGACCGCGACGACTTGCGCGACGGTGGTGCACAGCACTTTGCCGACTGCATCCGTGAAATCCGCAAGCTGTCGCCGAACGTCCAGCTCGAGACCCTGGTCCCGGACTACCGTGGTCGCATGGACATTGCCCTGGAAATCACTGCCGCCGAGCCGCCGGATGTGTTCAATCACAACCTGGAAACGGTGCCGCGCCTGTACAAGGCTGCACGTCCTGGTTCGGACTACCAGTGGTCGCTGACCCTGCTGCAACGCTTCAAGCAGATGATGCCGCACATCCCGACCAAATCCGGCTTGATGCTGGGTCTGGGTGAAACGGACGAAGAAGTCATCGAAGTCATGAAGCGCATGCGCGAGCACGATATCGACATGCTGACCCTGGGCCAATACCTGCAACCGTCCCGCAGCCACTTGCCGGTGCAGCGCTTCGTGCACCCGGACACCTTCGCCTGGTTCGCCGAGGAAGGCTACAAGATGGGCTTCAAGAACGTTGCCTCCGGTCCGCTGGTACGTTCCTCGTACCATGCCGATGAACAGGCGAAACTGGTCAAGGCCGAGCTGATGTCGTCCTGATCGACTGCCAGCAATGAAGACAGCCCGCATGGCGTTCAGTCTTGCGGGCGTTTTTTTGTCTTGCCTACGGCAGCAGTTGACGTTTCCTGCAACTTGCGAGGCAACGAACCTACTTCTGTTTGTCGTCGTTCCTGACTACTGTGTGTTGAAGTTTTCACCAACGGAGATTCAAGGATGACCGCTCGACCGACCCACACCCTCTGTCCCCACAAACCGGTTCCTGCCTTGCCGGCGGAAGGAACGATCGGTGTCATCGCGCCTGCCGGTCCCGCGCCGCTGGACACCGATAAAGCCGTGCAATGGATGCGCGCCCGCGGTTATTCGCTGAAGATCTTTCCTGGCGTCTACGAGAAGGATGGCTATCTTGCCGGCAGTGACGAGGTGCGGCTCAATGACCTGCACGCAGCGTTCGCCGACAACGAAGTCGATGCCATCATTTGCCTGCGCGGTGGTTACGGAACACCAAGGTTGCTTGATCGCATCGATTTCCAGCTGCTGCGCAATAACGCCAAGCCGTTCATCGGCTACAGCGACATCACCGCAGTGCATCTGGCCATCAGTCGTTATGCAGGCTTCGTGACCTTCCATGGCCCGCTGCTCAACGCTGATCTGCTGGGCGACAAGCAAAAGCCCACCGAGCCTTCGTTTTTCAACATGCTGCGCGGGCAGGTGAAGGCCGGCAGCGTGTTGGCGCATCCCGTTGCCTATCCATTGACGACGATCGAACCTGGCATCGCCCACGGCCGTTTGCTGGGGGGCAATCTGTCGATGATTGCCGCGACCATGGGCACGCCTTACGAGATTGATGCCGAGGGTGTCATCCTGTTTATCGAGGACATTAACGAGCCGCTGTATCGCATCGATCGATTGCTGACCCAACTGCGGCTGGCTGGCACTCTGGGCAAGTTGCGCGGGGTGCTGGTGGGGGATGTGGCGGGGGTGGAGGTGCCTGCGCTGGAACGCTTGCTCAAGCAGACGTTCGAGCCGTTGCGGATACCGGTGTTGTCCGGATGGCGTAGCGGGCATTGCGATCCGAACCTGACATTGCCCATGGGCGCGCTGGTCCGGCTGGATGCGGGGAACAAGGAGTTGGTGTTGGAGCAGGATGTAGTGGTCAGGCAGTAGGTCTTCATCGCCTGACAGTCCGCCTTCGCGAGCAAGCCCGCTCCCACATTTGATCTGTGAACGACACAAAAACAATGTGGGAGCGGGCTTGCTCGCGAAGCTTTTAGCGGCTGCGCAACCCTTCCAGCAACTTGTGCGTCGGATACCCGTCCGCCGGCCAGCCAAACGACTGCTGCGCGCTGCGGATCGCCTTGCGGGTATTGGCACCGATAATCCCGTCGGCATTGCCCGCGTCGTAATTCTGGGCACTCAGCAGGTTTTGCAGCTCGATCCGCTCGGTGCGGCTCAGCGGCAAATCATCTTTGGGCCACATGCCGCTGATCAGGCCCGCGCCATTGAAGCGTTCGGACAACAGGCTCACCCCCAAGGCGTAGGACGACGAGTTGTTGTACTTGAGAATCGCCCGAAAGTTGTCGAGCACCAGGAACGCCGGGCCACGGTAACCGGCCGGCAGCAACAGGGCCGCGGACAATTGCTCGGAGCCGGCCGGGACCTGGCCACCATTGGGCAGCGTAATCCCCAGTTGCCGCCATTCCGCGACGCTCTTGCGAATCGTGCCATCGGCCAGCACGTAGTTGAACCCGCCTGGCAGCTGCACCTCGAAGCCCCATGGCTGGCCTTTTTGCCAGCCTGAGCTTTGCAGATAATGCGCAGTCGAGGCCAGGGCATCGGCCGAGCTTCCCCAGATATCGCGGCGCCCGTCGCCATCGAAGTCCACGGCATGGGTGTTGTAGGTGGTCGGGATGAACTGGGTCTGGCCCATGGCGCCTGCCCAGGAACCGAGCATCTTCTCGGGTTCGATATCACCTTGTTGCAGAATCTGCAGCGCGGCAATCAATTGCGCGTGGGCGAATCCGGGGCGACGCCCTTCGTAGGCCAGGGTCGCCAGCGAGTTGATCACCGACTTGTTGCCCTGGAACTGGCCAAAGTTGCTTTCCATGCCCCAAACGGCCACCAACGCCTGACGATCAACGCCGTAACGCTGCTCGATGCTTTGCAGGATGTCGGCGTACTGGTTGATCAGTGACTGGCCTTTGCGTACCCGCAGCGGCGACAGGGCGCCGTCGAGGTATTCCCACACCGGTTTTGCGAACTCCGGCTGGCTGCGGTCGGCACGAATCACGCTGGGGTCGAAGCTGACATTGGCAAAAGCGCGATCAAACAGGTCGGCGCGGATACCGGCGGCCAGGGCATCCTTGCGGAAACCCGCCTGCCATTCGGCGAAGGTCTGGGTTGGCTGGATATCGAGGTTTTCGCCGCTCGGAACCACGGGCGCAATGACTGCGGGGGCGGTGGCGACCGGGAGTGTCTGAAGCGGCTGTGCGTCGGCAGCGGTTGGTTTTTCCGCGCAGGCGACTAGCAAAACAAGGCTGGAGGCAGCAATCAATTGGCGTAGGTGCCAACGACGGGAAATACAAAGGGGCATGCACAAGTCCAGGGAAAACGTATCAGGTGCAGACCTTAACATGTTGAGCGGATGCTTGCCTTTCAGGCTGCCAGAAAGTAAGAAGCCTCCCAGCTGTCAGACTGGAAGGCTTCGCGGCGGTAGCTGCCCTTGCCCTTGGCGGGGCGTTCCTGGCGGCTGCGGAACAATGGCTGGGCGATGATGGATTTGGCCTTGTTGGGGCCATGCTTCGATGGCTTTTTGCTCATGATGATTTCTCGCAAATGAGTGGATTTTGCGAGGCGAATCATCTGCTCAAGTGAGGGTGCTGTCTAGTCCCTACTTTGTGTAGGACTTTTCACTCCGCCGGTAACGACAAGCGTTGCCCGGCCATCAACAACGTCAACCGACTCAGGCTCATCCACGGCGATCCCGCAGCCTGGCCCTTGATCTGCGCGTCGATGCGTTGCGCTTCCAGCAGCAGTTGCGCCCAGCGTTGTGCCGAGTAACGTTGCAGCGCTTTACTCATCAACGGCTTACGTTTGTCCCAGACCGGAGGCTTGGCCTGGCTGAAGGCCTTGTCCAGCGGCGTACCCTGGCTGTATTGCAGCGATATGTTGGCCAGCAGGCGCAGCTCCCGGGCCAGGGCCCAGAGAATCACCGGCGGCTCGACACCTTCACCACGCAACCCTTCGAGCATGCGTAGCGCGTGGGCTGCTTCACCATTGAGAATCGCATCGGTCAGGCCAAAGACGTCGAAGCGCGCACTATCGGCCACCGCGGCCTGCACGGTTTCAACGGTAATCTGACCGCCTTCGGCCATCAGCTTGAGCTTTTCGATTTCCTGGGCGGCAGCCAGCAAGTTGCCCTCGACCCTTGCTGCGATCAACTCAACGGCGTCCTGGCTGGCGGAAAGCCCGGCCTGGGATAAACGCTGGCGGATCCAGCCTGGCAACTGGGCGACATCGACCGGCCAGATCTGCACGAACTGGGTCTGCTGTCCTTCGACCAGTGCCTTGCCCCACTTGGTTTTCTGCGCGCTGCCATCGAGTTTCGGCAAGCTGATCAGCAGCACAGTGTCGTCGGCCGGGCGCGAGCAGTACTCGATCAGCGCGGCAGCACCTTTGTCGCCGGGTTTGCCGGAAGGCAGGCGCAGTTCCAGCAGGCGCTTTTCGGCGAACAGCGACATGCTGGCACCGGCTTGTAGCAAAGTGCCCCAGTCGAAACTGGCGTCGGCGGCAAACACCTGGCGTTCATCGAATCCCTGCTGGCGGGCGCTAGCGCGAATAGCGTCGGCTGCCTCCTGGCACAACAACGGGTCATCGCCGCTGATGATATAGACCGGCGCAAGGGCGCCTTGCAGGTGTTTGGCGAGTTGGGCGGGGGCGAGCTTCATAAGAGAGGGCGAACGGGGCGCCTGAGCGCCCCGTAAGTCTTACTGCTGCGGCAGTTCGATTGGCGACTGGCGCGGGGTGTCCGCTTCAGCCTTCTTTGCCGCTTCCAGTGCTGCGGCTTCAGCCTTGGCCCGGGCTTCGGCAGTCTGCTGCAACTGATCCAGTTGGCTCGGGGTCAGTTGTTGCAGGCGCAGCATCATGCGCTGGACCATTTCCCGGCGGCCTTCGGCCCGGGCCGTTGCGGCTTCCTGGTCGGAACCCACCAGGTTGTTGCCGTCGTGCATGTAGATTTTCTGCACTTCAAGCTTGTCGCTCATCAGTGGCAGGTCACCGCGACCACGGATGTCGTAGTTCAGTACGCTGGTCAGCTGGTACTCGCCTGCACGACCGGCACCTGCGTAGCTGAGGATGCGCTGGGTATCCTGTTCATTGGTCAGCACCAGTTTGTACGGTGCACCGTTGTAGACCTTGACGCCACTGCCCTCGAGCGCCTTGCGCAACTGAGTCACGGTATCGCCATAGGCGTTACGGGCGCTCAGGTCGAGTTCCTTGATCGCCAGTTCGTCGGTGCCGGTTCCACGCAGCTGGAAACCACAGGCGCTCAGCAGAACCGCGAGGCCCATCACCAGCAGATTGCGTTTGATCATCTTGTTGCTCCCCTTGAAACCATGTGGGCCGATCAAGCGGCCCGAAAGGTTTTACTCGGCGCCAGGCTCACCTGGCGCCTGATCCAATTAGCTGGCGACGATATTGACCAGTTTCCCGGGCACTACGATCACTTTACGAATGGTCAGACCGTCGACGAAGCGCAGGACGTTCTCGTTGGCACGAGCGGCCGCTTCGACTTCTTCGCGGCTGGCACTGGCCGGCATTTCGATGTGGCCACGCAGCTTGCCGTTGACCTGAATCACCAGTTGCAGGCTGTCCTGTACCAGCGCGCTTTCGTCCAGCACCGGCCAACCGGCGTCGATCACCGGGTCGGCGTGACCCAGGCGATGCCACAGCTCGTGGCAGATGTGCGGGGTGATAGGGGCCAGCAGCAGCGTCACGGTTTCCAGGCCTTCCTGGACCAGTGCGCGATCCTGTTCTGTGGCTTGCGCGGCTTTTTCCAGCACGTTCATCAGCGTCATCACCTGGGCGATGGCGGTGTTGAATTTGTGGTTCTGGCCGACGTCATGACTGGCCTGCTTGATAGCCTGGTGGATCGAGCGGCGAATGGCTTTCTGCTCGTCGCTCAGGCCGGCAACGTCGAGTTTGCCCGGCAGGCCCTGGGTGACGTGGGCTTGAGCCAGACGCCAGACGCGCTTGAGGAAGCGGTGCGAACCTTCGACGCCCGAGTCGGACCATTCCGCGCTCATGTCAGGAGGTGAGGCGAACATCATGAACAGGCGGCAGGTGTCTGCGCCGAACTGGTCGATCATCGACTGTGGGTCAACGCCGTTGTTCTTCGACTTGGCCATCTTCTCGGTGCCGCCGATTTCCACCGGCAAGCCGTCCGCGATCAGCTTGGCGCTGATGACCTTGGCCTTGCTGTCGCGTTCGAGTTCAACGTCCGCCGGGTTGAACCAGGTGTAGGCACCATTGGCTTCGCGACGATAGTAAGTCTCGGCGATCACCATGCCCTGGGTCAGCAGGTTCTTGAACGGCTCGTTGGAGCTCACCAGGCCTTCGTCACGCATCAGCTTGTGGAAGAAGCGCGCATAGAGCAGGTGCAGGATCGCGTGTTCGATACCGCCGATGTATTGATCCACCGGCAGCCAGTGATCGGCCGCGGATTTTTCGACCAGGCCACCTTGGTAGTGCGGCGAGGCGTAGCGGGCGTAATACCACGAGGACTCGACGAAGGTGTCCATGGTGTCGGTTTCACGCTTGGCCGGTGCGCCGCATTTAGGGCAGTTGCACTCGTAGAACTCGGGCATGCGCGCCAGTGGCGAGCCGGCGCCGTCGGGTACGACGTCTTCCGGCAGCACGACAGGCAGTTGATCTTCCGGCACCGGTACGTCACCGCAAGTGCCGCAGTGGATGATCGGGATCGGGCAGCCCCAGTAGCGCTGGCGGCTGATGCCCCAGTCGCGCAGGCGGAACTGGGTGCGCGAGGCGCCGAGTTGTTTCTTGATCAGCGCGACTTCGATGGCGTCGAAGGCGCCCGCGAAATCGAGGCCATCGAACTCGCCCGAGTTGATCAGCGTGCCGTGCTCGCCGTAGGCGTCTTGCCATGGTGTCGGATTGCTATCGCCGGAGCTGGTGCGCACTACCGATTTGACCGGCAGGCTGTACTTGTGGGCGAATTCGAAATCGCGCTCGTCGTGGGCAGGAACGGCCATTACCGCGCCATCGCCGTAGTGCATCAGCACATAGTTGGCGACCCATACCGGCAGTTTTTCGCCGGTCAGCGGGTGTTCGACGAACAGGCCGGTCGGCAGGCCTTTTTTCTCCTGGGTGGCGACGTCGGCTTCGGCCACGCTGCCGCCCTTGCATTCAGCGATGAACGCTTGCAGCTCAGGATTGTTGCGGGCGGCCAAGGTCGCCAGGTGGTGTTCGGCTGCCACGGCGACATAAGTCGCACCCATCAAAGTGTCCGGACGGGTGGTGAAGACTTTCAGGGTGCCGGTTTCGCCAATGGAATCGACGTTGTACGGGAACTGCACTTCCATGCCGCGGGACTTGCCGATCCAGTTGCGCTGCATGGTCTTGACCTGTTCAGGCCAGCCGGTCAGTTCGTCGAGACTCTCCAGCAGCTCATCCGCGTAGGCGGTGATCTTGAAGTAGTACATCGGGATTTCGCGTTTTTCGATCAGCGCGCCGGAACGCCAGCCGCGACCGTCGATCACTTGCTCGTTGGCCAGGACGGTCTGGTCGACCGGGTCCCAGTTCACGGTGCCGCTTTTCTTGTAGATCACGCCTTTTTCGAACAGGCGGGTGAACAGCCATTGTTCCCAGCGGTAGTAGTCCGGCTTGCAGGTGGTCACTTCGCGCGACCAGTCCACCGCCAGGCCCAGGCTGCGCAGCTGGGACTTCATGTAGGCGATGTTTTCGTAGGTCCACTTGGCGGGTGCTACGTTGTTCTTCATCGCGGCGTTTTCCGCCGGCATGCCGAAGGCGTCCCAACCCATAGGTTGCAGAACGTTCTTGCCTTGCATGCGCTGGTAGCGGGAGATCACGTCGCCGATGGTGTAGTTGCGCACGTGCCCCATGTGTAGCTTGCCGCTGGGGTAAGGGAACATCGACAGGCAGTAGTAAGTCTCCTTGCCTGGCTGTTCACTGACTTCAAAGGACTTTTGCTCGTCCCAGAACGACTGGGCGGCGGCTTCGATTTCACGGGGCTGATATTGTTCGTGCATGGCTACTTTTGAACTGAATAGGGGTGGCCTAATCCTCTTCAATGCAATGCTGGACGGTGATCACGCCAAATTGGCGTTTTCGATGCCCAGCCGAGCTGGAAGTGGAGTTACAGGAAGCGTCGTAGCATACATGACCGTGCTCTACCGAGGGAAACCCTGATTGTTGCCGCAGGTCCTGCGAAAACCGCTGTGAGGGCCGTTGGTCGCGGCGTTCAGCCGGTTTGTTCATGGAAGCTAAGCTCTAACTGGGGAGTAGGTCTTATCTTCCAATGAGGTGAGGGATGGTTGAGTCACAGCAAAAAGCTACAAAACCGGAGCTGTACGAAAGGCTGATCGATCGTTTGGCCTTGGCCCTGGAGGCGGCAAGGACCGCTGGCCGGTTGCGCGACGAACACCCTCTGGAACTGGAACTGCGCGGCCTGAGCCCCGCAGAGTTTGCATTGGTCAAAGCGTATCTGGATCGCAGTGAGCGTGAGACACACGGATGCTTGTCAGAGGCGATAAAACAACTCGATGCACCACGTTCGGCCAAGATCATCTGGCTCAAGGACAAGGTTCCCGGCAGAGACGCGGTAAAGGTCCGGTCTTTGCACTTCAAATAGGACACAGAGCCGTGCCGAAGGGTTTTTTCAAGCATAGTCCTTCCGTATTGATTGTCGTATTGCGCCAACCCACTTAGGCTTCGGGCATCTCCGGGAGATGCTCGATGCCTTTTCGTTATTTCGTAAAACAACTCCTTTTGCCCCCCGGCATTCTATTGCTGCTGCTTCTGCTTGCCTGGTGGTTGCGCCGCTCAAGGCCGAGGCTTGCCAGTGCGTGCTTTGCACTGGGCCTGGGGGGCTTCTGGCTGATGAGCCTGCCGGTGGTGGTGCAGTGGAGTGCCGGCCTGCTCGAGCGGGAGCCACCGCTGGCCCACAATGAATGGGCAGGCCTGGGGCAGCGCGCGGATGCGATCGTGGTCCTCGGCTCGGGGCGCGAGCGCGGTGACATCGCCTGGGGCACCGACCAGCCCACGGGCGTTGGTCTGGAACGCCAGCGCTTTGCCGCGCGACTGGCCAAGGCTTCCGGCCTGCCGGTATTGACCAGCGGCGGCTTGCACTACGGCACGCCGCCCAGCGAGGCGCAAATGATGGCTGACTCCTTGCGTGACGATTTCGGCGTGACAGTACGCTGGCAGGAAGGGCAAAGCCGCACGACCTGGGAGAATGCCCAGTTCAGCGCCGAGGTGTTGCTGCCTCAGGGCATCAAGCGTGTGGTGGTCGTGACTCAGGCCTGGCACATGCCACGGGCGGTCTGGAGTTTCCGCAAGGCCGGGTTTGAAGTGGTACCGGCGCCGGTAGGGTTTCTGGGGGGCGACAACGCGCGGCCACTGGGTGGCTGGATGCCGGAGTTCAAGGCGATCTGGCAGAACGGGCAATTGATGAACGAGGCGGTGGGGCAGGTCGGTTATTCGCTCTTCTATCGCTGAGCGCCAAACCCTGTGGCAAGGGAGCAAGTCCCTTGCCACAGATGATTTCAGACGGTCTTGGCCATCCGGCTGGCGATCAGTGCCCAGCCAAACAACAGCACACAGACAATGATCAGCGGCCACGAACGCCATTGCAGGTACGGCGTCAGGTTGTGCATCGGCACCACTTCGCCATACAGGATGCCGCGTTCGAACTGCGGGATCTGATCGGTAATCTGGCCGTACGGGTTGATCAGGCCGGACACACCGTTGTTGGTGGCGCGGATCATCCAGCGGCCGGCTTCCAGGGCGCGCATCTGTGCCATCTGCAGGTGTTGCAGCGGACCGATGGAAGTGCCGAACCAGGTGTCGTTGCTGATGGTCAGCAGCAGGTCGCTGCGGGCGGCAAGGCTGGCGGCGAACTCCGGATACACCACTTCATAGCAGATGAACGGCGCGATCTGATAACCCTTGGCTTGCAGCAGCGGCTGGTCAGCCGGGCCGCGAGCGAAGTCCGACATTGGCAGGTCGAAGAAGGCGATCAATCCGCGCAGCATGTCCTCCAGGGGCACGTATTCACCAAACGGCACCAGTTTTTGCTTCAGGTAGGTGCCGTCGCCTTCACCGGTAGCGGTGATGCCATTGAAGAAGCGCTTTTCGTGGCGTACTTCCATACGGACCGGGACGCCGGTAATGAACGCCGATTTACGTTCGGCCGCGAAGTTGCCCATCATGTTCAGGTAGCCCTCGGCGGACTCCTTGAGCACCGGGATTGCCGTTTCCGGCCAGATGAGCAGATCGACGCGTTTGGAGCTGAAACTCATGTCGCGGTACAGCGCCAGTTGCGCGTTGAGCTGCGCCGGATCCCACTTCATGCTTTGTTCGATGTTGCCCTGAATGGCGGCGACGCTCAGTGGCGGGCCTGACGGGCTGGTCCAGGCGTGGTGCTTGAGCGCCATGCCGACCAGCCACGGACCGACCAGCAGCAATACGCCGGCGGCGATGAAGCCTTTGCGTCCCGTGCGGACCAGACGCAGGCCGTTGTAGATCAGCGCAGCTGTCAGGGCCAGGGTGAAGGAAATCAGCCACATCCCACCGATGGGGGCGAGCCCGGACAGCGGGCCATCAAGCTGGCTGTAGCCGGAATACAGCCACGGGAAGCCCGTCAGGAACCAGCCACGGAAGGCTTCCTGGCCAACCCACAGCGCCGCGAAGGCCAGGGCGTCGGCCAGTGGCGCCTCATTGCGGCGCAGCCAGCGCGCCCAAATCCAGGCAGGCAGGGCAAAGAACCAGGCAATCGCCGCCGTGAACAGCAGCATCAGGAAACCGGCCAGCAGGACCGAAGCACCGCCGAAATGGTGGATGCTGTAATAGATCCAGCTGGTGCCGGCACCGAACAGGCCGAAACCGAAACACCAGCCGCGACCCAATGCCTGACGTGGGCTCAGTTCGCGCAGACCGGCATAGAACAGGCCGACGGCGAGCAGTGCCAGTGGCCAGATATCGAACGGCGCCAGGGCCAGTGTGGTGATTGCACCGGCCGCCACGGCCAGCAGGTTACCGGGCCAGCCGGGGCGGGTTGTCCAGCGCATTTCAATCCTTAGCGAGCAATGGGCGTCAGGCGAAGCAAGTGAATCCGACGGCTGTCGGCGTTCAGGATGCGGAAACGGTACGGGCCGATTTCAGTGATTTCGTTACGTTTTGGCAGATGCCCGAACGCGCTCATCACCAGGCCGCCAACGGTGTCGAATTCATCGTCGGAGAACGTGCTGTCGAAAAACTCGTTGAAGTTCTCGATCGGCGTCAGGGCCTTGATCAGGAAATCACCGCTGGGCAGCGGCTTGATGTAGCTGTCTTCCTCGACATCGTGTTCGTCTTCGATGTCGCCGACGATTTGTTCCAGTACGTCTTCGATGGTGACCAGGCCCGCCACGCCGCCGTACTCGTCGATGACGATGGCCATGTGGTTGTGGTTGGCGCGAAACTCGCGCAGCAGCACGTTGAGGCGCTTGGATTCCGGTACGAAGGTGGCCGGACGCAGCAGGTCCTTGATATTGAAGCTGTCGCCGTTCTCCTTGAGGATCAGCGGCAGCAAATCCTTGGCCAGCAACACGCCCATCACGTCATCGTGGCTTTCGCCGATGACCGGGTAGCGGGAGTGGGCCGAGTCGACCACCGCAGGCAGAAACTCGCGGGGTGTCTGGTGCGCCTTGATGCTGACCATTTGCGAGCGCGGGACCATGATGTCCCGGACCTGCAGGTCAGCCACCTGGATGGCGCCTTCGACAATGGCCAGCGCTTCGCTGTCCAGCAGTTTGTTCTGATGTGCATCGCGCAGCAGCTCCAGCAGCTCCTGGCGGTTCTTCGGCTCGTGGGCAAAAGCCTGGGTGAGCTTACCCAGCCATGACTTCTGCCCGTTGCTCGATCGATCTTCGCTCATAGCGATTACTCTGAATCCTTTGTTGTTTTGGTGGGGGATAAATCGGTTTCGTCGTCCGCGTACGGATCGGGAAAGCCCAGTTCTGCAAGCAACGTTCGTTCCAGTGCTTCCATTTCTTCGGCTTCGTCGTCATCAATATGGTCGTAGCCAAGCAGATGCAAGCAGCCGTGAATCACCAGGTGTGCCCAATGGGCCTTGAGTTCCTTGCCTTGTTCAGCGGCCTCGCGCTCGACCACGGCGACGCAGATCACCAGGTCGCCCAACAGCGGGATGTCGAGGAACTCATCCGGCACATCGGCCGGGAATGACAAGACGTTAGTTGCGTAATCCTTTTGCCGCCAGGTGTGATTCAGCTCGCGTCCTTCGGCTTCGTCGACCAGACGAATGGTCATCTCCGAGTCGGCGGTGCGCTGGCGCAAAGCCAGTTCGCACCACTGGCGGAATTCGGCTTCGCTGGGGGCGGTGGCTTCGGTGGCGATTTGCAGGTCAAGCTCAAGCATCGCGGCGGCTATCCTTGGCGGCGGCATCATCGGCCGCTTTGGTTTCGAAGCGCTCGTAGGCTTCGACAATCCGTTGCACCAGTGGATGGCGCACGACGTCCTTGGGCTGGAAATGGGTGAAGCTGATTCCCGGCACGTCCTTGAGCACCTCGATCACGTGGTGCAAGCCGGACTTGGTGCCACGGGGCAGGTCGACCTGGGTGATGTCGCCGGTGATGACGGCCGTGGAGCCGAAGCCGATCCGGGTCAGGAACATCTTCATTTGCTCGACCGTGGTGTTCTGGCTTTCATCGAGAATGATGAAGCTGTTGTTCAGCGTACGGCCGCGCATATAGGCCAGCGGTGCGACTTCGATCACCTGGCGCTCGATCAGCTTGGCGACGTATTCGAAGCCGAGCATTTCGTAGAGTGCGTCGTAGAGCGGGCGCAGGTACGGGTCGATTTTTTGCGACAGGTCGCCGGGCAGGAAGCCGAGTTTTTCACCTGCTTCGACCGCCGGGCGAACCAGCAGGATGCGGCGGATCTGCTCGCGCTCCAGTGCGTCGACCGCGCAGGCAACGGCCAGATAGGTCTTGCCGGTACCGGCCGGGCCGATGCCGAAGTTGATGTCGTTACCGAGGATTTCCTTCACGTAGCGCAGCTGATTCAAGCCGCGAGGGCGAATCATGCCTTTCTTGGTGCGCAGGGCCACGGACGCTTCGGCGGGGGAGTGGTTGTCCAGCTGTTCGACGGCCGATTCCTGCAGGAACAGGTGCACCATGTCCGGCGACAGCTCCGTACCCTTGGTTTCCCGGTACAGGCGGCGCAGGAGGTTTTCCGCGGAGGTGGTGTGTTTGGGTTCGCCGATCAGTTCGAACTGGTTTCCGCGATTGCGGATCTCGATGGTCAGGCGCTGTTCGATCAAGCGCAAATGCTCGTCGAATTGCCCGCACAGATTGGCGAAGCGGCGAGCTTCAAAAGGCTCGAGGATGAAACGATGTGGTTCTATGGGTGCGTTCAAGGTCGTATTTAGCCGCCCTGGGGCAATTGAGATGAAATCAAGGATAACGCCAGTGGGCTGGGTGCGAAAGCTCTTAAATGGATAAGCCCATTCTCGAGAACAATGCAGTCCACTCTGGGAGCTGGCTTGCCAGCGATAGCGGTGCAACAGACGACTATTTGTCGGGGTTGATGGCCTCATCGCTGGCAAGCCAGCTCCCACAGGTCCTCAGTGTTTCCGAAATGTGTTACTGGATCAGCGAGCCGCGCAGCGAATGCGGCTGCGCGGCATCGATGTGCACATCTGCGAACTGGCCGATCAGGGTTGGATTGTCGCAGCGGAAGTTGACGATACGGTTATTCTCGGTCCGGCCTTGCAGCTCGCCAGGGTCCTTTTTCGAGTAATCGGTCACCAGGATCCGCTGGATCGAACCGACCATTTGTCGGCTGATCTCGAAACCTTGCTGGTTCAAGCGATGCTGCAGGGCATTCAGACGTTCTTTTTTCAGCTCTTCCGGCGTGTCATCGGCCAGGTCGGCGGCCGGGGTGCCGGGGCGCTGGCTGTAGACGAACGAATAGGAAAAGTCGAAACCGACGTCGGCAATCAGCTTCATGGTTTGCTCGAAGTCTTTCTCGGTTTCGCCCGGGAAGCCGACGATGAAGTCCGAGCTGATGCAGATTCCCGGCACGGCGGCGCGCAGCTTGCGCAATTTGGATTTGTATTCCAGCGCGGTGTGGTTGCGCTTCATCGCGGCGAGGATGCGGTCCGAGCCCGACTGCACCGGCAGGTGCAGGTGTTTGACCAGTTCCGGCACGTCGGCGTGGGCCTGGATCAGGCTGTCGGAGAACTCCAGCGGATGCGACGTGGTGTAACGGATGCGGTCGATGCCATCGACCGCGGCGACCACGCGGATCAGCTCGGCCAGATCCGCCAGGCGCCCGTCGTGAGTGGTGCCGCGATAGCCGTTGACGTTCTGCCCCAGCAACGTCACTTCACGCACGCCGTTTTCGGCCAGGTGAATGATCTCGGCAATCACGTCGTCGAACGGCCGGCTGACCTCTTCGCCGCGGGTGTAGGGCACCACGCAGAACGTGCAGTACTTGCTGCAGCCTTCCATCACCGACACGTAAGCGCTCGGGCCGTCGATGCGCGGCTCGGGCAAATGGTCGAATTTTTCGATTTCCGGGAACGAGACGTCGACCTGCGGCAGCTTGCTGATGCGCGCGGCGTCGATCATTTCCGGCAGGCGGTGCAGGGTCTGCGGGCCGAAGACCACGTCGACGTAGGGTGCGCGATCGCGGATGGCCGCGCCTTCCTGGCTGGCCACGCAACCGCCGACGGCGATCACCATGTCCGGGTTGGCCAGCTTCAGTTCGCGCCAGCGACCGAGCTGGGAATAGACCCGGTCCTGGGCACGTTCGCGGATCGAGCAGGTGTTGAGCAGGATCACGTCGGCGTCTTCGGCGCGGGCGGTGACTTCCAGGGCCTGATGTTCGCCCAGCAGATCGACCATGCGCGAGCTGTCGTACTCGTTCATCTGGCAACCGTGGGTTTCGATGTAAAGCTTCTTGGCCATGGAAAGAGTCATCACCTGATTCAAAGAACCGCGCATTATAGGGGACATGTCCTGTGGTTCCTACCGTTGCGCGTCCGACGGCTGTGCTATAGTTTGCGCCCTCATTTTTACCCCGATGTGTTACCCGCCCACCATGACCAAACGTGAAGCTCCAATCTACAAGGTGATTTTCCTCAACCAGGGCCAGGTGTTCGAAATGTACGCCAAGCAGATCTATCAAAGTGATCTGTGGGGCTTTCTGGAAGTGGAAGAGTTCGTCTTTGGCGAGCGCACGCAAGTGGTCGTCGATCCGAGCGAAGAAAAGCTCAAGGCTCAGTTCGAAGGCGTGGTGCGCAGTTTTGTGCCGATGCATTCGATCGTGCGTATCGACGAAGTCGAGCGACTGGGGACACCGAAAATCAGCGAAGCCCGTGGCGCGGTCGGCAATGTCATGCCGTTCCCGATGCCGATGCCTGAGAAGTAAGGCTCTGTGGCGAGGGGGGCGAGTCGCTGTCAGGGCAGCGGCGAAAAAGGCGTACGCCCATCGGCGCTCTGCAATTCCATCAGGTATTTACGGAAAATTTGCCCGAGCACCTGGGTCGCCACCTCCAGCTCTTCGCGGGGCATTTTTTCGGTGACTTCGTCGGCGGTGTCCAGTGCATCTTCGGCGCCATTGACCGCCGCCATCTTCAGCAGGATGTACGCCTGAACGTTATTGGCCGGCACGCCTTCGCCGTGGAAGAACATGGTGCCGAGCTTGAATTGCGCCTGGGCGTGGCCTTGCAGCGAAGCTTTTTCGAAATAGCTCAGGGCTTTATTGAGGTCGCGCGGCGCGTTTTTGCCTTCGTAGTAGAACTCACCCAACTCGTACTGCGCTTGCGCATCCCCTTCATCCGACGCTTTCTGGCAGGCGGCGAGCGCCTGTTCAAAATCTTGCGGCTGGGTATTGAGGGTGCAGCGACCCATCGCTGGGATTAACAACGAGTTGCCGCCTGCTTGTGCTTGCGCGAGCAGGGGCTGAAGAAGCAACAGGCAGCCCAGTGCAAGGGTGCGGCCGGTGCGGTTCATGGGAATCGACTTACCTCTGAAGGGCGCGCGGACCCATCGAGGGGATCCAATAAGCGCGCATTATGAAATAAGCAGGGCCAACCTTACAAAGTCTTTACTCGTTTTTCTGCTGCACGGGAAATATATCGCCCACTTTGCGGGGGATTATCGGCAGATGAGTAGGAAAAAACGCGGGCATGTAGGTGAAAGCTGACGCTGGCCATGGCCAACGTCAGCGCTACAGCGTTATTTCAAGGCAGCGAAGGCACGCTCGGCGGCGTCCAGGGTCAGTTTCAGCTCGGCTTCGCCGTGAGCGATCGAAGTGAAACCGGCTTCGAAGGCACTCGGTGCCAGGTACACGCCACCTTCCAGCATCAGGTGGAAGAAGCGGCCGAACAGGGCTGCGTCGCTGGCCATCACGTCATCGAAGGTGACGATGTCGTCGGCACCGCTGAAGTACAGGCCGAACATGCCGCCGGCCTGGGTGGTCACGAACGGAATGCCGGCCGCATCGGCGCGCTGTTGCAGGCCGTCGAGCAGGCGAGTGGTGTAGTCGGTCAGCTCGGCGTGGAAGCCCGGGCGGCTGATCAGGCGCAGGGTGGTCAGGCCGGCGGCCATCGCCAGCGGGTTACCGGACAGTGTGCCGGCCTGGTACACCGGGCCCAGCGGGGCGATGCGCGACATGATTTCACGCTTGCCGCCGAAGCAGCCGACCGGCATGCCGCCACCGATGATCTTGCCGAAGGTGGTCAGGTCCGGGGTCACGCCGTAGTACGCCTGGGCACCGCCGAGGGCGACACGGAAACCGGTCATCACTTCATCGAAAATCAGCACTACGCCGTGCTTGTCGCACAGGGTCCGCAGGCCTTCGAGGAAGCCCGGAGCAGGCGGCACGCAGTTCATGTTGCCGGCCACCGGCTCGACGATGATGCAGGCCACGTCCTGGCCAACGTCGGCCAGCATGCTCTCAACGGCATCGATGTCGTTGAACGGCAGGGTCAGGGTGTGTTTGGCGAACGCTGCCGGTACGCCGGCCGAACTCGGTACGCCTTGGGTCAGTGCGCCGGAGCCGGCTTTGACCAGCAGGCTGTCGGAGTGACCGTGGTAGCAACCTTCGAACTTGATGATGCTGTCGCGGCCGGTGAAGCCACGGGCCAGGCGGATGGCGCTCATGGTGGCTTCGGTGCCGGAGCTGACCATGCGCACCATCTCCATCGACGGCACGAGCGAGCAGACCAGGTCGGCCATCTGCGTTTCCATCTCGGTCGGGGCGCCGTAGGACAGTCCGTGCTCAAGCTGTTTGCGCACGGCGTCCAGCACGTCCGGGTGGCTGTGGCCGAGGATCATCGGGCCCCAGGAGCCGACGTAATCGACATAGCGCTTGTCGTCTTCGTCAGTGACGTAGGCGCCTTCGGCGTGCTTGAAGAACAACGGCGTGCCGCCGACGCTCTTGAACGCGCGAACCGGCGAGTTCACGCCACCGGGAATGTGTTTCTGGGCATTGGCAAACAGCGTTTCGGAACGAGACATGATCGGGCTCTCAGACTTTTAGTAATTCATTGAATGCGCGGGCGCGGCGAGTGACTTCAGCCGTGCTCTGGGCGCCAAACAGGCCATGCACCACGGCCAGCAGGTCGACGCCGTGGGCCACCAGCGGGGCGGCGTTATCCAGGGTGATGCCGCCGATCGCGCAGATCGGCAGGTGCAACTGTTTGCGGGCCTGGTCGAGCAGGTCGAGGCTGCAGGTCGGCGCGCCGGGCTTGGTATTGGAATTGAAGAAGCGACCGAACGCGACGTAGCTGGCGCCTTCTTTGGCGGCCTGTTCGGCCAGTTCGAGCTGCGCGTGGCAAGTTGAACCGATGATCGCCTGGCGCCCGAGCAGTGCACGGGCCGGCGTCAGCGGGCCATCGGTCTGACCCAGGTGTACGCCCACGTTCAGGCGTGCCGCCAACTCGGCATCGTCGTTGATGATCAACTGCGTCTTGTAGCGCTCACACAGCTCGCGCAAGGCTTCGGCCTCGCGCAGGCGGCGGGCTTCGTCACTGCTCTTGTCGCGGTATTGCAGCAAGGTGACGCCGCCTTCCAGCGCCGCCTCCACGTACTTGAGCAACTTACCGTCCAGCAAATGGCTGTCGGTGATGGCGTACAGGCCACGTAGTTTCATCGGACAAGCCTCACCGCATTGCTAATAGAAAGTTACGAACAGAAATCCAGCGGCAAGCGGCGCGGCACGAACTGGCCTTTGCCCAGTTGCTCGGCATCGCGCAGGGTGCGCCACGTGTAGTTAAGCGCGGTCTGCACGGCGCTGGCGAGGTTTTCGCCCTGGGCCAGACGACCGGCCAGCGCGCTGGCCAGGGTGCAGCCGGAACCGTGGTAACTGCCGGGCAAGCGCTGGCAGGTGTAGGTTTCGCGCAGGCCATCGCGGCTGTACAGGCGATTGTGGATTTCGGTTTCGTCGCCATGACCGCCGGTGATCAGCAGGTGTTTGACGAACGGCAGGAGTTTTTCAGCGCACTCGTCCGCGGTGCCTTCGGGCAGTTCGGCGAGGATTCGGGCTTCGGGAAGGTTAGGGGTGGCAATGATCGACAAGGGCAGCAGGCGTTCGCGCATGGCGTAGCCGACTTCGTCCTTGCCCAGGCGTCCGCCGCCGCCGGCGCGCAGCACCGGGTCGCAGACCACCGGCAAGTGCGGGTGCGCCGAAAGCAGTTCGACGACGGTGTCGACCATTTCTAGGGAACCGAGCATGCCCAGTTTGACGGCCGCGACTTCGGAGTCGTTGAGCACGGCATTGGCCTGGGCCAGTACCCACTCACGGTCGAGGACGCGGAAGTCAGTGACATTGACGGTGTCTTGCACGGTCAGGGCAGTGACGGCCGGAGCCGCATGGCAACCCTGAGCGAGCAGGGCTTCGATATCTGCCTGCAAGCCGGCGCCACCACTTGGGTCGTGGCCGGAGAGACAGAGGACAACGGGGCGAGAGCTGTAGATATTCATGGTGCGCGAGCTTACCACCAAACAACGTTTTTCGGGTGTAGCGACAGCCAGTCCGGCTGCTCCCTCGCCACGGTGACTCATCATCCACAAAATGTCTTCCGGTATTTACTCTGAGACGCCCGTCCTAGAGCCTTTTCAGGAAAAATTTCAATGGTGTTTAATGGCCATCAACGGCTATGCTAGAGTGGATCCAAACCAATAACAGGTGATACCGGTTTTACGTCTGCTCAAAAGGAATGGGGGGCTTCCTGACAGAACCGGACTGGCCACGCTGGGGCTTCAATGCACTATTTGCTGATGTTGCTGTTGTGTTTGCCCCTCCTGGCAAACGCCGTCGAGTTCGATGAGTTCACTCAAAGCCTCCCCTTGGGCCGTACCCTGCAGGTCTACGAGGACGCAGGTGGTCAGGCGACCATCGCCGATATCCGTGCGCAAGCGACAGCCGGCAACTTCAAGCCGCACCACAAGGACACGCTCAACGCCGGGTATTCGCGTTCGGTGTACTGGCTGAAAATCGACCTGCATTACCGCCCGGCCAATCCGGCGGCACAGCGGACCTGGCTGCTGGAACTGGCCTATCCGCCCCTCGATCATCTCGACCTCTATTTGCCTGATGCGGCTGGCGACTATCAGTTGGTCAGGCAGACCGGCGATGCCTTGCCGTTCGCCAGCCGCGAGGTTCGTCAGAACAACTATCTGTTCGACCTGACGTTCAAGCCCGACCAGGCCGAAACCGTATTCCTGCGATTGCAAAGCGAAGGCTCGATCCAGGCACCGGTCACCTTGTGGTCGAGCACGGCCTACCTCGAAGAGCAGCCCGTGCGCCTCTACGTACTGGGGCTGATCTACGGCGTGCTGCTGGGGATGCTGGTCTACAACCTGTTCATCTACCTCAGCGTGCGCGACACCAGCTACCTCTACTACATCTTCTATATCGCCTCGTTCGGCCTGTATCAGCTGTCGGTAAACGGCGCGGCGGTGCAGTATTTCTGGCCGGACAACCCCTGGTGGGCCAACGCTGCGACGCCGTTTTTCATCGCCTGTGCAGGGCTGTTCGGCAGTCAGTTCGCCCGCAGTTTCCTGCAAATGGCTACCCACAGTCGCTGGCTCGACCGCTTGTTGCTGGTGCTGATCGCCTTCAGTGCGCTGGTGATGGGCCTGTCGTTGATGACCAGCTACGCCCTGGCCTTGCGCCTGGCCACCGCGCTGGCGCTGACGTTCACCGTGGTGATTTTCGCCGCCGGGATCTTTGCCTGGCTGCGGGGCCTGCGCGTCGCGCGGTATTTCATTATTGCCTGGTCGGCGTTTTTGCTCGGCGGCATCGTCAATACACTGATGGTGCTGGGATACCTGCCAAACGTGTTCCTGACCATGTATTCCAGCCAGATCGGCTCGGCCATCGAAGTGGCGTTGCTGTCCCTGGCGCTGGCCGACCGCATCAACGCCATGCGCGAGCAGCAGGCGCAAACCCTGTTCGACGCCAGCCAGAAGCTTGAAGTGCTCAACCAGCAACTGGCACGCAGCAACAAGCTCAAGGACGAGTTCCTGGCCACCCTGACCCATGAATTGCGCACGCCCATGAACGGTGTGATCGGTTCGCTGGAGCTGATGCAGACGGTCGAAATGGACCCTGAGCTAGAGCAGTATCAGCAGACGGCTTCGGGCTCGGCGCGGGACATGATGCGCATGGTCAACGGCATCCTCACCCTCACGGAATTGCAGGCCGGCAAACTCAAGGCCTCGGCCGATACTTTCAGCTTGCGCGGCATGGTCGAGGCGTTGCGCGCGCAGTTCGACGGCAACGCATCGGGCAAGTCGCTGGACTTCAAGGTCGATGTCGCGCCAGGTGTGCCGGATCGTGTGTACGGCGACAACGTCAAGATCGCCCAGTGCCTGGAATGCTTGCTGGATAACGCCATCAAGTTCACCCGGGTCGGCGGCCTGGCCTTGCGGGTGACCGGCAAGGCGATTGAACCTGATCGGCTGGCGCTGACCTTTGCGGTGATCGACACGGGCATCGGTTTCACCGATTTGGGGGAGGCCACGATGTATCAGCGGTTCTTCCAGCTCGATGGCTCGATGACCCGTGAATACGGTGGCCTGGGTGTTGGCCTGGCGATTTGCCGACAGTTGGTCGAATTGCTCGGTGGACGCCTGACTCATCGCTCCGAGCCAGGACGCGGCAGCCGGTTTCAGCTTGATGTGGAAGTCGGGTTGCCGGTGGTCGAGCGTCCTGTGATGCCGTTGATGACCCGGGACTTTGCGCGCCTGCGCCTGCCCCAGGATTGTGCCGTGCTGTTGGTGGATGACAACGGCATCAGCCAGCTGGTGATGCGCGGCATGTTGCTCAAGCTGGGTTTCCGCGTGCGGACGGCCGACAGCGCCGATGTCGCGCTCGATCTCTTGCAGCGCGAAGTGTTTGACGCGGTGCTGGTCGATTGTCAGTTGCCGCTTCTGGACGGTGAGTCGGTGTGCTGCCAGATCCGTGCGTTGCCCGGTTATGCCGAGCTGCCGCTGTTCATGATCGCCCTGAGCGGTGACCGAGAGCGCTGTCCGACCGGCGCGGTGATCGATCACTTGAGCAAACCGGTGAAATTCGAAGACTTGCAGGCTGCGCTCTACCGCCGCGTGCTTTGCTCGCAACAGGGCGAAAGCGCCGACAATTAGGCGGATATGACACTTTGATCGACCGGGGGGCGGTGCTTAACTGAAATCCCTTGGCCGACCAAAGGAGCCCAGTCATGAACCTGCATCAGTTCGCCGAAACCCACGAAGTCAACAACCAGCCACCGTCACTGGACGGCGCCAACCTGTACCGCATCGACTTGCCGTTGCAGGAATGGTCACGACGCTTCGGGGCCGGTTGGGCCGAATCGCGGATCGACGCCTATGGCGCACTGGCCGGTGGCCCGTTGATGGAAGCCGGGTTCCTGGCCAATCAGAACAAGCCGGTATTCAACAGCCATGACCGCTTCGGTCATCGCATCGACCTGGTGGAGTTTCATCCGGCCTATCACCAATTGATGCGCACGGCGGTCGAGCACGGCCTGACCTCGCTGCCCTGGGCGCACCCGCAGGACGGCGCCCATGTCGCCCGCGCGTCCATGTCGTATCTGCACAGCCAGGCCGAAGCCGGCAGTGGCTGCCCGTTGACCATGACCTTCGCCAGCGTTCCGGCGATGCGTCTGCAGCCGGACCTGGCCGAAAAGTGGCTGCCGAAAATCCTCGCCACCGAATACGATCCGCGCAACGTCGGCATGGCCCACAAGGCCGGGGTCACCATCGGCATGGCCATGACCGAGAAGCAGGGCGGCACCGATGTGCGGGCCAATACCACCAAGGCGTATCCGGTTGGCGCCAGCGGTCCGGGCCAGGCCTATGAGCTGGTGGGGCACAAGTGGTTCTGCTCGGCGCCGATGTGCGACGCCTTCCTGACACTGGCACAGACCGACAAGGGCCTGACCTGTTTCCTGTTGCCGCGTCATCGTCCGGACGACACGCGCAATCAGTTCTACATCCAGCGCCTGAAGAACAAGCTCGGCAATTGCTCCAACGCTTCCAGCGAAGTGGAGTTCCGTGGCGCACTGGCGTGGATGATCGGTGAAGAGGGGCGTGGCGTTCCGACGATCATCGAGATGGTTGCCATGACCCGCTTCGATTGCATGGTCGGTTCCAGTGCGTTGATGCGTCAGGCGCTGACTCAGGCCAGCCATCACTGCGCGCACCGTTCGGTTGGCGGCAAACTGCTCAGCGAACAGCCTTTGATGCAGAACGTGCTGGCGGATCTGGCGCTGGAAAGCGAAGCCGCCCTGGCCTTGAGCCTGCGCATGGGTCGGGCGCTGGATCATCTGGACGATTCGCAGGAAGCCAAATTCGCCCGTCTGGTGACAGCCGTGGGCAAGTACTGGATCTGCAAGCGGGCGCCGGCCATGATCAACGAAGCGGCTGAATGCATGGGCGGCGCGGGATATGTCGAAGAGAGCATCCTGCCGCGGCTCTATCGTGAAGCACCGGTGAATTCAACCTGGGAAGGTTCCGGCAACGTGCAGTGTCTTGATGTGCTGCGTGCCCTGTCGAAAGAGCCGGGTGTGCTCGACGCGCTGTTCAGCGAGTTGGGCGATGGCCATGGCGACAAGCGCCTGGCTGCGCACATTCATCAACTGCAGGCGGCCTTCAAGGACACCGGTGACATCCAGTACCGCGCCCGGCAGTTGACCGAGGACATTGCATTGGCGCTGCAGGCCAAATTGTTGCTGGAAGCGGGGAACGAGGTGGTCAGTGATGCCTTCATTGCCAGTCGTCTGGAGGGCGGCGGCCGAGTGTACGGCGCGTTGCCTCGAGGCCTGGGCGTGGAAGCGATTGTCGCCCGCTCGACTCCGCAGGGCTTCTGATCGCCATCGGGCCCCATGTGGGAGCGGGCTTGCTCGCGAATGCGGTGTCACATTCAACATTGATGTGGCTGAAAGACCGCTTTCGCGAGCAAGCCCGCTCCCACAGATGTTCTCTATGCACATCGCCAACATGCCACTGTTCCCGTGAAGCGACGATGCAGGCAAGATGAAGGTCTGCAAGTCAGAACACAGGATGCTGATCGTGACCGAAGCTTTTATTGTCGTTCAAACCGC
The DNA here is from genome assembly GCF_050432945.1 of Pseudomonas sp. 18173. Lineage (NCBI taxonomy): Bacteria > Pseudomonadati > Pseudomonadota > Gammaproteobacteria > Pseudomonadales > Pseudomonadaceae > Pseudomonas > Pseudomonas sp. 18173. The sequence goes on along the minus strand of NZ_JBKFTN010000023.1, from coordinate 61,597 downwards.
CGAGCAAGCCGTGGATCGGCTTGCGCTCTTGCACAATCGTGCAACCACCGCGCTGAGCCAGGCGCTCAAGCGTTATCTCAAGGATCGTGTCGAGCCGGACGCCGAGCAGCGGGCGTTGTTCCGTTATCCCGAACTGCGCCTGACGTACCATTGCCAGGGCGAAGTCCCGCAGACCACCCGTGCCTATGCCAAGGTCCAGCTGCCGGGCACCTACAGCGTCACCGTCACCCATCCGTCGGCTTTCCGTAAGTACCTGCTGGAACAGCTGGTTCCGCTGATGCACGACTTCACCGTGACCGTGGAAGTCGGGGTCAGCGAGCAGAACATCCCGTATCCGTATGTGGTCGAGCAGGGCGATGAGCTGGCGGGTTCCGGCGTCACCGCTGCCGTGCTGGCCCGGGTGTTCCCGAGTACCGACCTGTCGGCCGCGACCGACGGCATTGCCGACGGCTTGTACGACTGGGAAAACACCGATCCGCTGCCACTGGCCCTGTTCGATGCCGCGCGGGTGGATTTCTCCCTGCGCCGACTGGTGCATTACACCGGCAGTGACTGGCGGCATGTGCAGCCGTGGATTCTGCTGACCAACTATCACCGCTATGTCGACCAGTTCATCGTCCATGGCCTGGAGCAGCTGCGCAATGATCCGCGCTTCGTGCGCATGGTGCTGCCGGGTAACGTGATCATCGAAAAGAGCATGGACCACGGCGAAGCTTCGGCCATTGCCGCCGGTGTGGTCTGGCACCGGTATCAGATGCCGGCCTATCACCTGATCGCCAGCGACGGTCACGGTGTGACCCTGATCAACATCGGTGTCGGCCCGTCCAACGCCAAGAACATCACCGACCACCTGGCCGTTCTGCGCCCGCATTGCTGGCTGATGATCGGTCACTGCGGCGGCCTGCGTCAGTCGCAGACCATCGGCGACTATGTGTTGGCCCACGCCTACATGCGCCGCGACGGGATTCTTGACCGGGTGGTGCCGCCGAACATTCCGATTCCGGCCCTGGCCGAAGTGCAGCTGGCGCTTCAGCAAGCGGCGGCGAACATCACCGGCGAGAAGGGCGACGAACTGAAGAAGCGTCTGCGCACCGGCACCGTGCTGACCTACGACGACCGTAACTGGGAACTGCGCTGGGCGCAGGAACGGCCGCTGATCAACCTGTCCCGCGCCGTGGCAGTGGACATGGAAAGCGGCACCATCGCCGCCCAGGGTTATCGTTTGCGGGTGCCATACGGCACGTTGCTGTGTGTATCGGACAAACCGCTGCACAGCGAAATCAAGTTGCCGGGTTCGGCGAACGCTTTCTATGAACGCGCGGTCAGCCAGCACCTGAAGATCGGTATCGAGGCGGTGGATCTGTTGCGTACCGAGCTCAACTCGCTGCACTCGCGCAAACTGCGCAGCTTCGACGAGCCGCCGTTCCGCTAACGGTTGTCATGGTCATTTGACGGTCAGGGCACTAGCATTAGCAGCCCTGACCGTTAGATGTTCTCTTTGCCATGTCCCGTCCGCCACGTCCCGTTTCCCGCCGCCCTGGCGTGAAGCCATCCCCATCAGCCCCGCGCCGTGTCGCCAAGGCGCCGCCGGCCGAGCCGAAACTGATCCTGTTCAACAAACCGTTCGATGTGCTGACGCAGTTCAGCGATGGCGAAGGGCGCGCGACCCTCAAGGATTACATCGATGTACCGGGCATCTATCCGGCCGGACGGCTGGACCGCGACAGCGAAGGCTTGTTGCTGCTGACCAACGACGGTCAGCTTCAGGCGCGGATCGCCGACCCGAAACACAAACTGGCCAAGACCTATTGGGTGCAGGTCGAGGGCGAGCCGAGCGCCGAGCAATTGCAGCGCTTGCGTGACGGCGTTGAATTGAATGACGGCATGACCTTGCCCGCCGAGGCGCGACAACTGGACGAGCCCGAGCTATGGCCGCGCAATCCGCCGGTGCGCTTTCGTAAAAGCGTGCCGACCAGCTGGCTGGAGTTGGTGATTCGCGAGGGGCGCAACCGCCAGGTGCGGCGCATGACGGCTGCGGTCGGTTTGCCGACGTTGCGCCTGGTACGGGTCAGAATCGGCGACTGGACGATCGAAGGGCTCGATCAGGGGCAGTGGAAAGAAGTGCCAGCGCGCTTATAACGTGCCGGATTCGATCAGGCCGATGACCACGCTTTTGATCACGAATGCAGCAACGCCCAGGCCGAGTACGAAGAACAGGATGAACGAGCCAAAGCGTCCGGCCTTGGACTTCTTCGCCAGATCCCAGACGATGAAACCCATGAAAATGATCAGGATCGTGACCAGTCCGGTCATCATCCACTCTTCGAATACGGCAGGATCCATCGAACATCTCCAGCACAGGCGAGGCTAAAAGGGCGCGGCGAGTATACGCCGCGCTGGCTTCGTGCAGTATTGACCTGCGTCGGTGTGTCGCAGTCATTCGTCGCTTGTGCCGGCCCCTTCGCGAGCAGGCTCGCTCCCACAAGGGATCTTCAGTGCATGGGAGATCCCTGTGGGAGCGAGCCTGCTCGCGAAGGCGATTTCAGCTACGCAGATGAGTCAAAGGCAGTTCGGTGCTATTCAACACCTGATTCAACACAAAACTCGAGCGCACGCTGGTCACCCCTTCAATCCGGGTCAGATGCCCCAGCAGCAGTTTCTGGTAGTGATCCATGTCCGGCACCACGACCTTGAGTTGATAGTCGGCGTCCATCCCGGTCACCAGGCTGCATTCAAGTACCTGGGGCAAGGTGCGGATGGCGGCTTCGAAGTTTTCGAAACGCTCCGGCGTGTGACGGTCCATGCCGATCAGCACATAGGCCGTCAGGCTCAGGCCGAGCATTTTGCGGTCGAGCAGGGCGACCTGACGGGAAATGTAGCCGTCGTCTTCCAGTTGCTTGACCCGCCGCGAGCACGGCGAAGGCGACAGGCCGATGCGCTCGGCCAGCTCCTGGTTGGAGATGCGTGCGTCGCGCTGCAATTCCGCCAAAATACTCAGGTCATAACGGTCGAGCTTGCTCATCAATCAGTCCTTTGTCATAACTATTGCGACAGATTATCTATCCAGGGTTAAAAATTGCGCAAGTGATGTTTAATTGAGCAATCTTCGCAATCCTCTGCCGGCGCTCCCGGCCTATTCTTATCACCAGAATCACTGCTCGGACAAACAGTCCAGTGCGGCTCGCCCAATCAGGCCCGCCGCGGTCGCCACCCCCACCGGGGACGTGCCGGCCCCCGAGCTACACACTGTCCAGAAGACGGCGTGAGGTGAGCCGACGTCAAAAGCGTCGAGCCAGGACGAAGTTCTCCAAGGGGAGGCCGACGGGTCTCCCCTTTTTCTTGCGCGCAATTTACTGCCGTGAATTGACGCTCAGCCCTCAATAAATAAGTTGCGTGACTGATAACCTGTAGCAGAACCGGCTCGTGCTTTACCAGTCTTATGTACAGGCCCTAACCCGCAATGAGGAAAAGCATGAAATCGCGCATCTGGCGTTTGGCCGGTGTTGGTTTGCTGTGTGTCAGTGTCACTGCGCAAACGATGGCCGATGAGCAGCAAAACCATGGCCGTGATGGCGGGCAGCACGGCCAGGAAGGGCGCCAGGATGGGCATCAGGGTGGTAATCAGGGCCACGGAGGCAACAACCAGCCGTCTCCACAAAACAGCCAGCCGCAGAACCAGCCCCGTGCGCAGAACAACGACAATCGCCAGTTCGAGCACAACGGCCAGAATCAACACCAGGACAACAGCCAGTGGCAGAAACGTCCGGCACCGGATTTCAACAGCCCGGTTCGCTCGCCGCCGCCGCCACCGCAGCTGCCGGCCAATGACTTTCCGATCCAGCCGCGCCCCGACACCGTGCGCCAGACCCAGCAGCCGCAGCGTGGTTATTACCAGGACCAGCCGCATCGCAATGACTACAACCAGCGCTGGAGCGGCTACATAGGTGCACCGACCAATGACAATCACTGGCAGGGTCACCCTGAGGGGCGCGGTAACGGCTGGGGACCCGGGCCGAGGTATCGCCCTGGCCAGATGATCGACCGCTTCCCCGAGCGTAATTACCGCGTGCCTTACCGTGGCATGGATTATTACTTTTCCGGCGGTTACTGGTACCGCCCGCTCGGCCCGCGCTATGAGGTGGTGCAGCCACCACGCGGGATTCGGGTTCGCTACCTGCCCGATTATGCCCAACAGGTATGGATCGCCGGGACGCTGTTTTTCCTCGCGGCCGGCTCCTATTACGCCTACCAGGAAAGCACTCAGGACTACGAGGTGGTCGATCCGCCGGTTGATCAATCGCAACCGTCAGTCGGCAGCAATAGTTATGACGTGGAGGCGTATCCGGCCAACGGTCAGTCACCGGAGCAGGTCAGCCGGGATGGCTACGAGTGTTATCAATACGCGGTGCAGCAGAGTGGTTTCAATCCACGAACCGCCACCTACCAGCCAGACCCGTCGGTGGTGCAAGCCTACCGACAGGCCCAGGGCAGTTGCCTGAGCAGTCGCGGTTATCAGGTCAATTACTGAGCCCGGGCGGCTTTTACCACTTCCTGCGGGTCGGCGTGCACCAGCACCTCGGCTCGCGGGTAGACGCTGTGAATGGCCGCGGCCGCCTGATCGCTGATGCCGTGGGCGACTGACAGCGTCAACTCCCCCGGCAACTCCAGGTGCAACTGCACAAACCACTGGTTGCCGGAGATCCGAGTGCGCAGGTCATGCGCCCCCAATACGCCGGGTACGCTGCACGCCAGTTCCAGCATGTGCTGGCTGACATCCGGCGGCAGCTCTTCATCCATCAACACCGCAAAACTTTCCCGGGCGATCTGCACCGCGCTCCACAAGATATAAGCGGCGATTCCCAGGCCAAACCAGGCGTCGACCTGATGCCAGCCAAACCCGGCCAGTATCAGCGCCAGCAGAATGCTGCCATTGAGCAGCATGTCCGAACGGTAATGCAGCGAGTCGGCCCGCACGGCGTTCGAGCCCGTGGCCTTGACCACCCGATGTTGCAGCATCAGCAAGGCCAGGGTCAGGGCGAGCGAAAACACGATCACACCGATACTGATCCACGGCGCGCCGACCGGTTCGGGATGTTTCAACCGCTCGTAGGCCTGCAAGGCAATCAGCACCGCACTGCCGCCAATGAACAGCGCCTGGGCCATGCCGGCCAATGACTCGGCCTTGCCGTGCCCGTAGCGATGATCATCGTCGGCGGGGCGCAGGGCGTAATGCACCGCCAGCAGGTTGAGCAATGACGTGACGCCGTCGAGGGCCGAGTCGGTGAGCCCGGCGAGCATGCTCACCGAGCCGCTCAGCCACCAGGCGATGGCTTTGGCGACGACCAATGTGCACGCCACCGCTACCGAGGCACGGGTCGCCAGCCGCAGCAGGCGGGCGTGTTCGGAGCTGGAGGTCATAGGGGCAGTCGTTCCTTGATGAGTGCTGTTGCGCGTGGGGATTATGCGGCCGGTTGCAGGCCGAACATCGCCAGTTGCTGGGCGCTGCCCTTGTGCTGGATCAGGCGTGGATCGTCCAGCGGGAAGCTGCGGCCCAGTTCGCTTTCCAGAATAGTCTGCAACTTGCGGTTATCGACTTTGCCGTCGGGGCCGATGGCGTCCTTGAGTTTTTGCGGGTCGACCTGCGCGGTCTTGCCCGGTTCGAAGTAAATCGCGCCGGTGGCGAAGTCCACGGCAAACGCGATCAGGCCGGGGATGATGTAGAACAGCAGGCCAACGGCGTCGAGCGCGGCAATGGCCGGGTCGATCTTGCCTTCGATCTGGCCACGGCGATCGGGGTAGAAGATCGAGCCGCAGGCTGTCACTTGAGTCAGCAAGGTTGCGACCAGAACACCGCCAATCAGGCGAAAGGGAGCACGCATATGAAATCTCCTGGGTAATCTCGAAACGAAACGTCGTCGGTATGAATTAAGACCCTGACGAACGCCTTGCAGTTCGCCGTTATACTCGGCCCTCTGTTTTGGAGCCAGCATGATTTCTTTGCCGATCGATGAAGTTTTACCCGCCCTGCGTGAAGCCCTCGCTACACGCCACGAAGCCGTGCTTGAAGCGCCGCCCGGCGCCGGTAAGACTACCCGCGTGCCTTTGGCCTTGCTCAACGAGCCGTGGCTGGCCGGGCAGACCATCCTGATGCTTGAACCCCGCCGGTTGGCCGCGCGGGCAGCAGCGGAGCGGCTGGCCAGTGAGCTGGGGGAGAAGGTCGGCGAAACCGTGGGTTATCGCATTCGGCTCGACAGCAAGGTCGGCCCCAACACCCGTATCGAAGTGGTCACCGAAGGCATCCTCACCCGGCGCCTGCAGGATGACCCGGCGCTGGAAGGCGTCGGCCTGCTGATTTTCGACGAATTCCACGAGCGTAGCCTCGACGCCGACCTCGCATTGGCCCTGAGCCTCAATGGCCGGGAACTGTTTCGTGATGACCAACCGCTGAAAATCCTGCTGATGTCCGCGACCCTGGAAGGCGAGCGCCTGGCCGGGTTGCTCGACGACGCGCCGATCCTGCGCAGCGAAGGGCGCATGTTCCCGGTGGCGATGCGCTGGGGCCGGCCGTTTCAGGCTGGTGAATTCATCGAGCCGCGTCTGGTGCAGACCATCCTGGAAGCCTTGAACGACGAGACCGGCAGCGTGCTGGTGTTCCTGCCGGGGCAGGCGGAAATCCGGCGCGTGCATCAACAACTGGCCGATGCGTTGGGCGAAAACCCTCAAGTGTTGCTCTGCCCGCTGCACGGTGAACTTGACCTGACGGCGCAACGGGCGGCAATCGATCCGGCACCGGCAGGCAAACGCAAAGTGGTACTGGCCACCAACATCGCCGAGACCAGCCTGACCATCAACGGCGTACGCGTGGTGATCGATGCCGGGCTGGCGCGGGTGCCGCGTTTCGACCCCGGCAGCGGCATGACCCGCCTCGACACCCAGCGCATTTCCAAGGCCAGTGCCACCCAGCGCGCGGGCCGGGCCGGGCGCCTGGAGCCCGGCGTGTGTTATCGCTTGTGGTCCCAGGACCAGCACGAGCAACTGGCGGCCTACGGCAGCGCGGAAATCCTTTCGGCGGACCTCGCCGGGCTCGCCTTGCAACTGGGGCGCTGGGGCGTGACGCCCGGGCAACTGGTGTGGCTCGACGTACCGCCGGCCGCCGCTTATGCACAGGCCCAGGATCTGCTCGAGCGCCTGGGCGCACTGGAGGGCGAAGCGCTGACCCGTCACGGTCAGGCCATGGCGGAATTGCCGGCGCATCCGCGCATCGCGCATTTGTTGCTGCGCGGCCAGGCGCTGGGTCTGGCAGACATGGCCTGCGATGTCGCGGCGCTGCTCGGCGAGCGCGATATTCTGCGCGGCGCCGGGGCGGACTTGCACAGCCGACTGGTGCTGCTGTCTGGCGAAGAGCGTGCCGCACGCGGTGCCCAGGGCGGCGTGCAGCGCGCACGGCAACTGGCGCGGCAGTACCGTGGTTATCTGCGGGGCAAGGCATCGGAACCGGTCAGCGATCCCGAGCATCCGCGCTGGTTGGGTGCATTGCTGGCGCTGGCCTATCCCGACCGGGTCGCCCAACAACGCCGTGCCGGTGGTGCGGAGTATCGCCTGGCCAACGGTCGAGCAGCCTTGTTCGCCGAGGCAGACAGCCTGATGAAGCAAGCGTGGCTGGTGATCGCCGATCTGGGCAGTCGTCAGGGCCAGCGTGAGGAGCGGATTTATCTGGCGACGGACTTCGATCCGGCGTTGTTCGATTCGGTGCTGGCCGAGCAGGTGCGCTGCGTCGATCAACTGGACTGGGATGAACGTGAAGGCGTGCTGCGGGCCGAGCGCCAACGCAAGGTTGGCGAGCTGATCCTCAGTCGTGAACCGCTCACCGGCCTCGACGAAAGTGCACGCAGCCAGGCGCTGGTGAATCTGGTGCGGCGCAAGGGGCTGGAGCTGTTGCCGTGGACACCGGAGCTGCGTCAGTGGCAAGCGCGAGTCGCGTTGTTGCGGCAACTGGACCTCGCCGGCAAGGGCGAGAGCGAGTGGCCGGATGTCAGCGACGCGGCGTTGCTCAAAAGCCTGGAACACTGGCTGATGCCGTATCTGGGCAAGGTTTCCCGGCTCAGTCACTTCGCCAATCTGGACCTGTCGAGCATCGTCCACAATCTGCTGCCGTGGCCGCTGCCGCAGCGGCTGGACGAGCTGGCGCCGCATCATTTGAGCGTGCCGTCGGGCTCGTCGATTCGTCTGGACTACAGCGAACAGCCGCCGATTCTCGCGGTGCGTTTGCAGGAGTTGTTTGGCCTGGCCGAAACCCCGCGCATCGCCGGGGGCCGGCAAGTGGTCAAGCTGCACCTGTTGTCCCCGGCGCGACGGCCGGTGCAGGTGACCCAGGACCTGGCCAACTTCTGGCGCAGCACCTACGCCGAGGTGAAGAAGGATTTGAAGGGGCGGTACCCGAAGCACTATTGGCCTGATGATCCACTGGTGGCCGAAGCGACTGCGCGGATCAAGCCGCGTAAATAACGGTAAACACTGGACTCTGTGGTGAGGGGGCTTGCCCCCGTTGGACTGCGCAGCAGGCCTTTTTGGGGGCCGCTGCGCGCCCCAACGGGGGCAAGCCCCCTCGCCACAGGAGATCAGTGTGATCTTTCGGCCTTGGCAGTCAGCTGCTCGCGGCAATAGTCAGCAAACAACTGCGCCGGTTTGGTCAGTTGCCCGCGTTTGAGCCACGCCGCCACCAGTCCCGAACCGGTGACGTCTTCGGCGATGTCCACGCACACCACTTTCTGCCCGTCGTAGGTGCACTCCGAATGCGGCTTGGTCACCAGGATCGAGAAGCCGAAGCCTTGTCCGACCATGCCGCGCACCATCTCGATCGATGGAGAGCTGAAGGCGATGCGCGGGGTCAGTCCCAGCTCTTCGAACAGGCTGACGAAGTAGGTCCGGCTCGGCTGCACGTCCAGAAGAATCATCGGTTCCAGGCACAGGTCCCGCAGCGACACTTGCGCCTGCTGGGCGAAACGGTGATCCGCGGGTAGCAGTGCGTAAGGCCGTTGCGCCGGCATCAGCGGTTCGGTTTCGATGGTGCCGTCGAGGTCGTGCTCGTAGAGGATCGCCAGATCGAAGGCGCCGGAGGTCAGGCCTTGCACCAGCTCTTGCTGCTCGCCGTCGCGGATGCGGATTTCCACCCCCGGGTACAACGCCGAGAAACCGGCGATCAATTGCGGCAGGTACAGCGGCGCGACAGTTTCGAAACAGCCGATATCGATCTGCCCGGACACTACATCGTTGTCGGCCAAGGCGTTCTGCTCGAACTCCTTGGCCATGCGCAGCAGTTCCTGGGCCTTGCGGTAAAAGCGTGCACCGCTGGGGGTCAATGACACGCCCTGGGCGTGATGGCGGATCAGCAGTTGCACACCGAAACTGTCTTCCAGCCCCTTGATGGCCGTGGAGATCGAAGGCTGGGCGATGTACAGCTTGCGCGAGGCCTCGGCCACGCTGCCGCACTCGACGGTGGTGATGAAGTATTTCAGTTGACGCAGATTGTAGGCAGCCACAGCAAACCTCGGGGGAGAACGGATCAGGCATCCTGGCAATTTGCGCGCCACCCCTATCCGCTCGGGCAGCGATTTGTCGTGGTTGAACAATAACCACATGCTGCGCCGGAAGGGAGATTGGCTACGTAGTTTTTTCTTGGCCTGCGAACACATTTTTACTGGTTTTCCACCGCTTGGGCCTGAGCGACTATCCAATACACAAGAACGTCCTCTGGAGCATCCGAACGTGTTCGAGCTTGAGTATTGGCAACGCAAAGCCGCTTCCCTGCGGTTTCCCGACCAGGCCGTGATCGATGGTCAGTGCCGTGCAGCGCAGTCGGGGCAGACTTTCGCCGCGATCAACCCCGCCACCGGCCAGTGCCTGGCCAACGTTGCCGCTTGCGGCGAAGACGACGTGAACGCAGCGGTGCGCAATGCGCGGCAGGTCTTCGAGGCGGGCACCTGGGCTGCGCGCTCACCGAGCGAACGCAAGCAAGTGCTGCTGCGTCTGGCCGATTTGATCCTCGATCACCGTGAAGAACTGGCGCTGCTCGACTCACTGAACATGGGCAAGCCCGTTGCGGATGCCTACAACATTGATGTGCCGGGTGCCGCGGGCGTGTTTCGCTGGTACGCCGAAAGCCTCGACAAACTCTACGATCAGGTCGCACCGAGTGCGCAGAACGTGCTGGCGACCATCACCCGCGAAGCCCTCGGTGTGGTCGCGGCCGTGGTGCCGTGGAATTTCCCGCTGGACATGGCCGCATGGAAACTCGCCCCGGCCCTGGCTTCGGGCAATTCGGTGATTCTCAAACCGGCCGAGCAGTCGCCGTTTTCGGCCTTGCGTCTGGCTGAGCTGGCGCTGGAAGCCGGTATTCCTGCCGGTGTACTCAACGTGCTGCCGGGCCTCGGCGAGCAGACCGGCAAGGCCCTGGGCCTGCATCCGGACGTCGATTGCCTGGTGTTCACCGGCTCCACCGAAGTCGGCAAATACTTCATGCAGTACTCGGCCCAGTCGAACCTCAAGCAGGTGTGGCTGGAGTGCGGCGGCAAGAGTGCCAACCTGGTGTTCGCCGATTGTCAGGATCTGGACCTGGCGGCCGAGAAAGCCGCATTCGGCATCTTCTTCAATCAGGGCGAAGTCTGCTCGGCCAACTCGCGGTTGCTGGTGCAGCGTTCGATTCATGACGAGTTCGTCGAGCGCCTCAAGGCCCAGGCCGAACGCTGGCAGCCGGGCGATCCGCTGGACCCGTCGAGCGCCGCCGGGGCCATCGTCGACAGCCGGCAGACCGCGCGCATCATGAAGTTCATCCAGCAGGCTGAGCAGCAAGGCGCGACCAGGGTTTGTGGTGGTCGGCAGTCGATCTTCAATGGCTCGGACAACTTCATCCAGCCGACGATTTTCACCGGCGTGACCTCGGACATGCCGCTGTTTCGCGATGAAGTGTTCGGCCCGGTGCTGGCTGTCACGGCATTCGACGACGAGGCCCATGCCTTGCAATTGGCCAACGACAGCGTCTACGGTCTGGCGGCCTCGCTGTGGACCGACGACCTCAACCGCGCTCACCGTGTGGCGCGACAATTGCGAGCAGGCACGGTGTCGGTCAACAGCGTCGATGCACTGGACGTGACCGTGCCTTTTGGCGGCGGCAAGCAGTCGGGTTTCGGCCGCGACCTGTCCCTGCATTCATTCGATAAATACACCCAGTTGAAGACCACCTGGTTTCAATTGCGCTGATAACAAAACGGAGAACAGGCGATGACCACACCACGTGAAACCCGCGACTACCAGGCCGCCGACGCTGCGCACCACATCCATGCGTTCGTCGATCAGAAAGCCCTCAATGACGAGGGGCCACGGGTGATGGTCCGTGGCGAGCGCCTGCACCTGTGGGACAACGATGGCCGGCGTTACCTCGACGGCATGTCCGGGTTGTGGTGCACCAACCTCGGTTACGGGCGCAAGGACCTGGCAGCCGCGGCGAGCCAGCAGCTGGAACAGCTGCCGTACTACAACATGTTTTTCCACACCACCCACCCGCAGGTGATCGAGCTGTCCGAACTGCTGTTCAGCCTGCTGCCGGGTCACTACAGCCACGCGATCTACACCAACTCAGGTTCCGAAGCCAACGAGGTGTTGATCCGCACGGTGCGTCGTTACTGGCAGGTGCTCGGCAAGCCCGAGAAGAAAATCATGATCGGCCGCTGGAACGGTTACCACGGTTCGACCCTGGCCGCGACGGCGCTTGGCGGCATGAAATTCATGCACGAAATGGGCGGCATGATTCCGGACATCGAGCACATCGACGAGCCGTACTTCTTCGCTCACGAGGGCAACCTGACGCCCGCTGAATTCGGTCTGCGCGCGGCACAGCAACTGGAAGCGAAGATTCTCGAACTGGGCGCGGACAAGGTCGCAGGCTTCATCGCCGAACCGTTCCAGGGGGCCGGCGGCATGATCTTCCCGCCAGAAAGCTACTGGCCGGAAATCCAGCGCATCTGCCGCAAGTACGATGTGCTGCTGTGCGCCGATGAAGTGATCGGTGGCTTCGGTCGTACCGGCGAATGGTTCGCCCACGAGTACTTCGGTTTCGAGCCGGACACCCTGTCCATCGCCAAGGGCCTGACCTCGGGTTATATCCCCATGGGCGGCTTGATCCTGTCGAAAAAAATGGCCTCGGTGCTGGTGGAACAGGGCGGCGTGTTTGCCCACGGCCTGACCTATTCCGGGCACCCGGTGGCGGCGGCGGTGGCAATTGCCAACCTCAAGGCCCTGCGCGATGAAGGCGTGGTGACGCGGGTCAAGGATGACATCGGTCCGTACCTGCAACAGTGCCTGCGCGAAGTGTTCGGCAAGCACCCGCTGGTGGGCGATATCCAGGGCACGGGCATGGTCGCGGCGCTGCAACTGGCCGAAGACAAAACCAGCCGCAAGCGTTTTGCCAACGAGAACGACATTGCCTGGCGCTGCCGTACGATTGGTTTTGAGGAAGGGGTGATCATTCGTTCGACGTTGGGGCGTATGATCATGGCCCCGGCGTTGATTGCCAGCCGTGAAGAGATTGATGAACTGATCGCCAAGACCTTGAAAGCGGTGGATCGTACGGCGCAGGAATACGGCCGGCTCTGATCTTGTAGCGTTCTCTCGGGCCTCTTCGCGAGCAAGCCCGCTCCCACAGGATTTGTGTCGGCCGCAAGTTTTAGGCGCTACACAAAACCTGTGGGAGCGGGCTTGCTCGCGAATGCTATAGCCGATTCAACACATTTTTAACGCCTTGCACCCACCCTGGGCATCCCCGCCCACAGCGCCCTTCGGCAGTGCGCGCTAGCGAGTTTTTTCATCGTTCGCATCGACATATTTCCTCATTTTCCTAATCCCGCCCTTGGGCCAACATCGATCTCGCCAGCCAGCCCAACGCGACATGCCGAAGGTCCATCAGAGACCAAAGGCCGGGCCGCTGGCCGTACTGCCCATGACAAAACTAAATCAACAGCTTTGGGAGTGCTCCATGATCAAGTCCTTGCTTACGCGCGTTGTCCATCCACTGGCGGTCACCGCCATCGCCGCGACGGTCGCCACCAGCGCCCAGGCCGGCACCCTGTCCATCGGCCATACCACCTGGGTCGGCTACGGCACCCTGTACCTGGCCCAGGACCTTGGCTACTTCAAGGAAAACGGTTTGACCGTCGAGTTGCCGGTGGTCGAAGAAGCGGCGATGTACATGGCCGCACAAGCTTCCGGCGAGTTGTCCGGCTCGGCGTCGACCATCGACGAGGTGCTCAAGTACCGTCCGCAATTCTGCTTCAAGGCCGTGGCCGCGCTGGACGACAGCCATGGTGGCGACGGCGTGCTGGTGGGCAAGGACGTCAAGAGCCTGCAGGAACTCAAAGGCCAGGCCGTGGCGGTGAACGAAGGTTCGACCTCGCAGTTCTGGTTGTCGTATCTGCTGAAAAAGAACGGCATGAAAATGAGCGACATCACCGTGCAGAACATGACGGCCGACGATGCCGCCACCGCGTTCATCGCCGGTCGCGTACCGGCCGCCGTGACCTGGGAACCGCACCTGTCGATGGTGCGCGACAAGCAGCAGGGCAAGGTGCTGGTCGACAGCAGCAGTACACCGGGAGTGATCGTCGACGTCGTCGCACTGAACTGCACCGTCATCGAAAAACAGCCGCAAGACGTCAAGGCACTGGTGGCCGGTTTGTACAAGGCCGTGCAGTACACCAAGGATCATCCGAAGGAAGCCTACAAGATCATGGCCAAGGGCGTTGGTGGCTACCTGGCCGATCCGAAGGAGCTCGAGGCGGCCGCCCAGGGCGTGCGTTTCTACGACCAGGCCATGAGTGAAAAGCTGCTGGGCGCGCCGGGCAAACCGGGTGACAGCGCACCGCTGATCCAGCTGGCCAACGAGACCGCCAGCGAGCTGCAAGGCAAGCCCTACAACGTCAGCAATGACGACCTGATCGACAACCGTTTCGTTACCCCGCTCTAGGAGGCTGCATGTTCAAGCGCAATTCATGGCTGAGCCGCTGCATCACGCCCAAGACCGGTTTGCCGGTCTCGGTGATCTGGAGCGCAAGCGGGTTGGCCTGGGTGCTGTTGGTCGGCCTGTGGGCCGGCTTGTCCTATGGCGGCGTGGTGCCGGGCATGTTCCTGCCGACGCCGGGGGCGGTGGTCGAGGCCGCCGTGCGCCTGGGTCGCGACGGCACCCTCGGCCAGCATGTGTGGGCGAGCGTCGAAGTGGTGATGGTCGGGTTCATTGTGTCGTCCCTGGTGGCGGTGCCGCTGGGTTTGCTGATGGGCAGCTTTCGCATCGTCCAGGCTTTCCTTGAGCCGTTGGTGAATTTCATTCGCTACCTGCCGGTGACCTCGTTCGTGCCGCTGTTCATCCTGTGGATCGGCATCGGTCTGGAGCAGCGAGTGTCGGTGATCATATTCGGTGTGTTCTTCCAGCAACTGGTGATGATCGCGGACGTGTCCAAAGGCATCTCCAAAGACCTGATCAATGCCTCCTATACCCTCGGTTCGAACCGGCGTGACGCGGTGCTGCATGTGATCGCTCCGGCGTCGCTGCCGGGCGTGCTCGACACCTTGCGGGTGACGATGGGCTGGGCCTGGACCTACCTGGTGGTGGCTGAACTGGTCGCCGCTTCCAGTGGCCTGGGTTACCTGAGCCTCAAGGCCATGCGTGGCTTTCAGGTGGATGTGATTTTCCTCGCCATCGCGATCATCGGCCTGCTGGGCCTGGTCACCGATCAACTGTTCCGTTTCCTACGTCTGAGGATCACCGCATGGGCTCAGTAACCGCCGCCACTCATCGTTTTGTCGCCCCTCAGACCGCCCCGGTGAACGCGCCGCGGCTGCAAGTGGACAAGGTCAGCCTGAGCTACAGGAAACCCGATGGCGGAACCTTTACCGCGTTACAGGAGGTGTCCTTCGAGGTGCCGGACCAGCAATTCGCTGTGCTGGTGGGGCCTTCGGGCTGCGGCAAGTCGAGCCTGCTGTACCTCACCGCCGGCCTGGCCGAACCGACCTCGGGCGAGATTTACGTCGGCGGCCAACAGGTGGAAGGCCCCGGTGCGGATCGCGGCATGGTGTTCCAGAGCTACACGCTGTTCCCGTGGCTGACGGTGCGCCAGAACGTCGAGTTCGGCCTCAAGCGGCGCGGCATGCCGGCGGCGCAACGCAAGGACATCGTCGACTACTACGTCAATGAAGTGGGCCTGAGCGGCTTTGCCGACAACTACGCCAAGCAGTTGTCTGGGGGGATGATGCAGCGTGTCGCCATTGCCCGGGCGCTGGCCAATGACCCGCAGATCCTGCTGATGGACGAACCCTTCGGCGCCCTCGACAGCCAGACGCGCCTGCAAATGCAGCAGTTGTTGCTGCGGGTCTGGGGCAACAGCAAGAAGACCGTGTTGTTCGTGACCCACGACATCGACGAAGCGATCCTGCTGGGCGACCGGGTGTATGTGATGGGCGCAAGGCCCGGGCGGATCAAGCAGATTCTGGATGTGCCGATTGAACGTCCACGCAACCTGGACATGGTCATGGAGCGCTCGTTCATCGAGATGAAGCGCGAGATCTTCGGGCTGCTGCATGATGATCTGGAAGAGGTGCATTAAGTCAGGTCGGCACAGACCCTGTGGGAGCGGGCTTGCTCGCGAAGGCGGTGTATCAGACAACATTGATGTCGGATGTACTGGCCTCTTCGCGAGCAAGCCCGCTCCCACAGGTTTTGCATCTGACTTGAGTGAGGTGCTACGGCGCAGCCGGCAACAGAAACCGGGCAATCACCGGCAGGTGATCGGAGATACGCAACGTATCGTCCTGCCGCACCATCGCCTCTACCCGTTTGATCCGCGGACTGTAGAACAGGTAGTCAACGGTCCGGTCCGGGCCGTTCAGCCCGGTGTCGTTCGGGTAATGCGTCAGCCAGCGTTCGCGATCGATACCACTGGCTTCGTTGTTGGTCGGGATCATCGGGTACTTGTCCCACAGGATGTGCAACGGGCTGTCGGCGGAGAAGGGCGTGCGTTGCGCATCGGGCAGGCGTCGATACTGGCCCAGTGGCAACAGGTTGAAATCCCCGCCGATCAGCCAGGGCGTGCCACGGCTTTCGAATCTGTCGAGGGTCCTGACCACGGCGTCCACCTGCTTTTGCAAGGTGTTGTCGGCCTGGGTCGCACGCTCCAGATGGGTATTGAGCACCGCGATCTGCCCACCGTCACTCAGTGGCAAGTAGCTCACCAGCAAGGCGTTCCTGGGTTTGAATTGGCGGCTGATCGGGTTGCCCTGGGCGACGGGCAGTTGCAGGCGTTCGGCGTGTTCCACCTGGTATCGGCTCAGAGTCGCCAGTTGCCGACCGACACTGCCGAAGATATGCGGGTTCGGTACAAAGTCGGCCTTCCAGTCGAAGGCGCTGGCGCTGCATGGGTACAGATCGGCGAGTCGCTCCTGCAGCAGTTTGAACTGGTGCTGGTAATCGCTGGCCTTGGCGCCGTCGTCCAGCTCCTGCAACAGCACGATGTCCGGTTGTTCGTCGCGAATCACCCGCGCCACTTCGTCGAGACCGAAGGCCATGTCTTCCAGAGTGGGGCGTTCGTCGGCACCTGCGGCCAGGTCATTCCAGAACACGTAACGCTTGCCGGCCAGGTACTGGACGTTCCAGGTCATCACCTTCAGCGTCTGCCCGGGGACCAGGGTGGGTGCCTGTTCACTGCAACTGACAGGCAACATTTCTTTGGCATCGGGGCGCCAGGTCAGGCTGTAGATCATCACGGCGATCAGGCCGATCACGATCAGCAGGCCCGGCAGGGTGTAGCGCAGTAGACGGGTCATGGCTCGGCTTATTGGCGTTACAAAATTGCTCCCGAGGATACTCGAGAGCGATGGTCGAGCCCAAGGTCAAAGCGAGTTGTCAGGGCTTTCGGGCAACGGGCTGATCAGCATGAACAGTCGGAACAGCACCACGCTGGTAAACAGCTGCAGGAAACTGTGGGCGCTGTCGATCAGCAGTGAGATCACCGGGTTCTGTGGCTCGGGGTACACCGCCAGGGTAACTCCCTTGAGCAGCCACAGCGGCCCCATCACACACAGAATGCACAGCAGGATGCGCATGAAATGACCGCGGGTCTGACGCAGGCTTTCCTTCATGGCCGCCAGCGGCGCCAGGCCGCGCAACACCAGCAGGTATTCGCCAAACGCCAGGGTCACCATCAGGTAGATGCCCGGCAGGAAATACAGTGACAGGCCCAGCAGGATCAGCACGGTATTGAGTGCCGTCAGCAGGGCGAAGCGCGGCCACAGGCTCGCTGCCGTCGCCAGCAGGTCGCGGTTGCGCGGCGACTCGCCTCGGCTGCGGGCGTCGAGAAACAGAATCAGCGCGGCGGTGTACAGCGGGTACACCAGCAAGCCGACAATCACGCTGATGCCGGGGAAGCTGTCCGGCTCCGTGGAGTGGTCGACCACTTGTTGCAGCAGCGCCTCGAGAATCACCAGCGGCAGGCACAGCTGCACGATCTGGCCCAGATTGCGCTTGAAGAAATACAGCGAGTCACGCAGGACGTCTAACGGATTCATCGGTTGGTATCGCAGGTTGGAAGCAGTGGCTCACTTTAACCGATGAAGCTATCGGGGACGCAAACGTAAACGATCGGTAAAGATCATTGAAACATCTTGTTTCAGCCTCCATTAAGGTCGGGCACCTTATCCTCAGTGGAAAGGACAACGTTTTCCCCCGGCAATCTACGAGGTCGCCATGAATAGCGAAGAACAAACCCTGATCGATGGACTGTTTTCCCGGCTGCAACAGGCCGAAACGGACTCAGCCCCGCGCGACGCCCAGGCCGAGGCGCGGATCAAGGAACACCTGACGCGTCAGCCCGCGGCAGGTTATTTCATGACCCAGGCGATTCTGGTGCAAGAGGCGGCGATCAAGAGCCTCGATGAACAGAACCGGCAGCTGACCCAGCAAGTCCAGCAGTTGCAGGCCGAGCTGCAACAGGCCAAGGCGCAGGCGACCCCGGCTCCGGCACCGAGCAGTGGTGGCTTTTTGTCGAGTATTTTTGGCGGTGCTTCCCGTGAACCACAGCCGGCGCCAGCCCAGAGCGCGCCGCCATCGAGCGGTGGCTGGCGTGAGCCGGGACGCTCGTCGTTCGGCTCGCCAGCGCCGCAGCAGAGCTTTGGCGCACCGCCGCAAAACTTTCCACAACAGGGTTATGCCCCGCAACAGCAGGCTCCGGCAGCGGCTGGCAGCAGTTTCCTCGGTGGTGCGCTGAAAACCGCCGCCGGCGTGGCAGGTGGCGTGATGCTGGCACAAGGCATCAGCAGCCTGTTCCATCACAACCAGCAACCGGAAATCGTCGAAGTCATCAAGGAAGAGCCGGCCCAGGTCAACGACCAGGGCAACAATGGCTGGGGCGACGGCCAGCGCATGGCCGGTAACGACTCCTACGGCAACGATCAGGGCGGGTTCAGCGACGCCGATTACAGCGATGACTCGCTCTTCGGCGGCGACGACGATTCCTTCGTCTGACCTGCCATTCGTCCGGAGCGCAACGGCGCTCCGGGGCGATTATTCGCGGAACAATCCTCCGGGCTGGCATACTGGGCGACTTTTCGGGCCCGGTGCCTGATTCCGCCTTTGAGGAATGCCGGTGAAAAAAATCGCAGTGTTCGCCGATGTCCAGAACCTCTACTACACCGTGCGTCAGGCTTATGGTTGCCACTTCAACTATGCCGCGCTGTGGGCTGACGTCAGCAAACAGGGTGAGATCGTCGAAGCCTACGCCTACGCCATCGACCGTGGCGACAGCAAACAGCAGCAGTTCCAGCAGATCCTGCGTAACCTCGGTTTCACCGTGAAACTCAAGCCGTACATCCAGCGCAGCGATGGTTCGGCCAAGGGTGACTGGGACGTGGGCATCACCCTCGACATCATGGATGCCGCCGACCATGTCGATGAAATCGTCCTGGCTTCCGGCGATGGTGATTTCGACATGCTGCTGGAGCGCATTATCAGCAAACATGGGGTGCAAGCGGTGGCCTATGGCGTGCCGGGCCTGACCGCCAACTCGCTGATCCGCGCCGCCAGCCGCTATGTGCCGATCGAAGGCTCGTTGTTGCTCAAGAATTGATTTTTACGGAGTTGAACCAGGTTTGGAACGCATCGCAGTCATCGACTTTGAAACCACCGGGATCTCCCCGAGCAGCAGCTGCCGGGCCACGGAAATTGCCGTGGTGATCCTTGAACAGGGGCGCATCGTCGAGCGTTACCAAAGCCTGATGAACGCCGGCGTGCGCGTCCCGGCCTTCATTGAGCAACTCACCGGCATCAGCAACGCCATGCTGCGCACCGCGCCGTCGGCGGAGCAGGTGATGAACGAGGTCAATGAATTCGTCGGCACCACGCCACTGCTGGCGCACAACGCCGCGTTCGACCAGAAGTTCTGGGACTTTGAGCTGGGGCGAATCAAACGCACCCGCTTGCAGAACTTTGCCTGCTCGCTGCTACTGGCCCGCCGCCTGATGCCCGCCGCGCCGAACCACAAACTCGGCACCCTCACCACCTTCGCCAACCTGCCCGACACCGGCAAGGCGCACCGGGCCATGGCCGATGCCGAGATGGCGGCCAACCTGACCACACATCTGACCGAAGAGCTGCGGCACAAGCACGGCTTGCGCGAGCTGTCCCATGACTTGCTGTGCAAGTTGCAGAAGGTCCCGGCGGCGAAAGTCGGCGAACACCTCAAGCGCTATCGCGGATTCTAGGAACATCGCAAATCTCCTGTAGGAGCGAGCCTGCTCGCGATGAACCCGAGAACAACACGGGGTGTCAGGTTTCCCGCGTTATCGTTGGCGACCATCGCGAGCAAGCTCGCTCCTACAGGGGGTTACTTGCCATTCCCTTCGATATGCCCCAACGGCACCCGCTTCTCTATCGCACTCGACAACACAATCGACGTCTTGCTGAACCCGAACGTGGCGATCCGGTTGATCAGCTCTTCCAGCTCCGGCATCGAGCCCACGGCTGCCTGCATGATCACGCAAGGATCGCCGGTCACCCGATGGCATTCGGTCAGTTGCGGAATTTTGATCAGATCGTCATAGGCCTTCTGGTTGCCGTGCTGGTTCAGGCGCAGTTCGATCACGCACTGGATCGGCAGGCCGAGCTTGGCCATGTCGACCTTTGCCTGGTAGCCGGTGATCACGCCGCTGGCTTCGAGCTTGGCCACGCGCTCGGCCACGGCCGGGGCGGACAGGTTGACCTTGCGCGCCAGGTCCGCGTAGGACGCGCGACCATTTTCCAGCAGGGCGCTGAGCAGCATGCGGTCGTACTTATCCATCGTGGCACTCCTGAAAAATGACGGACTTTCGAAAACACGGTTTATCGCAAAAATCTCCGTGTTTTGAAAAGTGTACCGGTGCGATAAACAGGTTTTGTAACTTATTTTCCGCCGTTGGCCTTTCTAGAATAGCCGTTCACCTGTTCTGCCTGTGAGTTGCCCCCATGTCCGGCCTACGTCGCTTCCCCTTACCGTTGATCGCTGCCTTTTTCGCGTTGTACGTGATCTGGGGCTCGACCTACCTGGTGATCCGTATCGGCGTGGAGTATTGGCCACCCTTGTTGCTCGCCGGGGTCCGCTTCGTCATCGCCGGGACCTTGATGTACGCCTTCCTGCGCTGGCGCGGGGCGCCGGCGCCAACCTGGGCGCAATGGAAAGCCGCCGGGATCATCGGCATATTGCTGCTGGCGTGTGGTAACGGGGCGGTCAGCGTGGCCGAACACACGGGCGTGGCTTCCGGAGTGGCCGCGTTGGCCGTGGCGACGGTGCCGCTGTTTACCTTGCTCTGTGGCTATTTCTGGGGGGCGCGCAATACCCGTCTGGAATGGGCTGGCGTTGCGCTCGGAATGATCGGCATCGTCATGCTCAACCTCGGCTCCAACCTGCAATCGAGCCCGCTGGGTGCTGCCCTGCTGATTTTTGCGGCGGCCACCTGGGCCTTCGGTTCGGTGTGGAGCAAACATTTGCCGTTGCCTCAAGGGGCGATGGCCAGTGCCGTGGAAATGCTGGTGGGTGGCGTGGTGTTGCTGATTGGCAGTGCGGTCAGCGGTGAGCACATGGACAAGGTTCCGCCAATTGAAGGCTGGGCCGCGCTGGCGTACCTGACCGTGTTCGGTTCGATCATCGCCTTCAACGCCTATATGTACCTGTTGAAACACGTGCGTCCGGCGGCGGCCACCAGTTATGCCTACGTCAACCCGGCCGTGGCGGTGTTGTTGGGGATCGTGTTTGTCGGCGAAACCATCGGCATCGAGGAAGCACTGGCCATGCTGGTGATCATCAGCGCCGTGGTGCTGATTGGCTTGCCGCAGTGGCGGCGTACACCGCAACAGCCAGTAGCGCCGGTCGTGCCACCGGTGGTGTCAGCGGAATCCCGTGTGAATTAGGGTAAACTGCGCGCCATTGCACTCTTGTATGCACAACCGCGCTGAATTTTCCTACGGTACTCCCATGACTTTCGCCACCCTTGGCCTGATCGAACCCTTGCTGCGCTCTCTCGAGAAGCTCGGCTACCAGACTCCGACGCCGGTTCAGGCGCAAGCCATTCCGGCGGTGCTGGCCGGTCGCGACCTGATGGCCGCCGCCCAGACCGGCACCGGCAAGACTGCCGGTTTCGCCCTGCCGCTGTTGCAACTGCTGGCCATGGAAGGGCCGAAAGTCACCGCCAACTCGGTTCGCGCGCTGATCCTGGTGCCGACCCGCGAGCTGGCCGAGCAGGTTCACGAAGCTGTGCGCCAGTACGCTGAAAACCTGCCGCTGCGTACATACGCGGTGTACGGCGGTGTCAGCATCAACCCGCAAATGATGAAGCTGCGCAGCGGTGTCGACCTGCTGGTGGCGACCCCGGGCCGCTTGCTCGACCTGTTCCGCCAGAACGCGCTGAAGTTCAACCAGCTGCAAACCCTGGTGCTGGACGAAGCCGACCGCATGCTCGACCTGGGCTTTTCCGAGGAGCTGGCGAACATTTACCGTGCGCTGCCGAAGAAACGTCAGACGCTGCTGTTCTCCGCGACCTTCTCCGATGACATCCGCCTGCTGGCCGGGCAGATGCTCAACGACCCGCTGAGCATCGAAGTCAGCCCGCGCAACGTGGCGGCCAATACGGTCAAGCAATGGATCGTGACGGTGGACAAGAAGCGCAAGCCGGAACTGTTCGTGCACCTGATGCGCAAGGGCAAGTGGAAGCAGGTGCTGGTGTTCGCCAAGACCCGCAATGGCGTGGACGCGCTGGTGGAAAAACTCCAGGGGCTGGGCATCAACGCCGACGGCATCCATGGCGACAAACCCCAGGCAACCCGTCAGCGCGCACTCGACCGGTTCAAGGCCAGTGAAGTGCAGATTCTGGTCGCCACCGACGTCGCCGCCCGTGGTCTGGACATTGAAGACCTGCCGTTGGTGGTCAATTTCGACCTGCCGATCGTTGCTGAAGACTACATCCACCGCATCGGTCGTACCGGCCGTGCGGGTTCCACGGGCGAGGCGATTTCCCTGGTCTGCGCCGATGAAGTGAACCTGCTGTCGGCCATCGAGATGCTGACCCGTCAGACCTTGAAGCGGCAGAACGAGCCGGACTTCGAGCCGGAGCACCGCGTGCCGGACACCGATGCCAGCGGCCAGGTGATCAAGAAACCGAAAAAACCGAAGAAGCCCAAGGCGTCCGGTGGTGGCGGTGGTAAACGCAATCTTGGCAAGTGGGTGGATAGCGGCGAAGTTGCGCCGGCGGAGCCTTCGATCAAGCCTGTGCGCAAGGTGCCGGTGTTCAATACCGGGCCGCGTAAGCGTAAGCCTTGATTAACTTCGGCGACTGTTGAGCCGCCTTCGCGAGCAAGCCCGCTCCCACACTGGATCTGTGTCGTTCACAAATCCCCTGTGGGAGCGGGCTTGCTCGCGAAGGGCGCGCCTCGGTCGTCAGCCCTTGCGCCGCAACCACTCCAGCATCCCCAACCCCGCCGCTCGCCCACTGGCGAAACACGCGGTCAGCAGATAGCCGCCGGTCGGCGCCTCCCAATCGAGCATTTCCCCGGCGCAGAACACGCCAGGCATTTGCTTGAGCATCAATCGCTCATCCATCGCCTCGAACAGCACGCCACCCGCGCTGCTGATCGCCTCGTCCAGTGGACGGGTTTTCACCAGCGTCAGTGGCAAAGCCTTGATCGCATTGGCCAGCAAGGCCATGTCGGCAAAGCAATCGGCGTTGGTCAGTTCTCGCAATAGCGCCGCTTTCACCCCATCGATGCCCAACTGACTGTGCAGGTGCTTGGCCATGGAGCGTGAGCCCCGGGGCTTGCTCAATGCCGCCTGGACTTTATCCACAGGCCGGCCCGGCAGCAGGTCCAGGTGAATCGTTGCCGAACCCTGCTGGTTGATTGCCTCGCGGATCGGTGCCGACAGGGCGTAGATCAGGCTGCCTTCGATCCCGGTGGCGGTAATCACGCATTCGCCGAGGCGGGGGATGTCGTCGTTAAGGCCGATGGCGATGTTTTTCAGCGGCGCGCCGGCGAATTTGCTGACCATCAATTCGCTCCAGGCCTGCACCTCGAAGCCGCAATTGCTCGGTTGCAACGGCGCCAATCCTACGCCGTGTTGCTCCAGTGGCTGCATCCATGCGCCGTCCGAGCCCAGGCGTGCCCAACTGCCGCCACCGAGGGCGAGCAGGGTGGCATCGGCTTGAACGGTTTTTTCGCCTTCCGGGCTGTCGATGCGCAAACCACCATGCTCATCCCAGCCAAGCCAGCGGTGGCGGGTGTGGATAACTACGCCACTGTCGCGCAGGCGTTTGAGCCAGGCGCGCAGCAGCGGCGCGGCTTTCATGTCGGTGGGGAATACCCGGCCGGAACTGCCGACGAAGGTATCGATACCCAGTTCGTGAATCCACTGGCACAGCGCTTCGGCACCGAAGCCGCGCAGCAGTGGGGCGATTTGCGGGGCACGTTCGGCGTAGCGCGAGAGAAACGCAGGGTAGGCTTCGGAGTGAGTGATGTTCATGCCGCCAACGCCAGCCAGGAGGAACTTTCGTCCGACCGAAGGCATGCCGTCGTACAGGTCGACCTTGACCCCGGCCTGGCTCAACACTTCGGCCGCCATCAAGCCGGCGGGACCGCCGCCGATGATGGCAACGTGGGAAGGGGAGGCGGTCGAAGATCGGGTCATGGAGTGCGCTGCGGTTTTGGCAAATGAAGCCGGGCATTCTACCAGCCCAGACCTCTGTAGGAGCGAGCCTGCTCGCGATGGTCTTGAACGATTACGCGGGAAACCAGATGTCCAGCGGCGACGTTGCGTTTTTCGCGAGCAGGCTCGCTCCCACAGGGATCGTTGGTGAATTCGAGGGTTGGTTAAAAAATGACCACCGTTCTGTAGCCCAAGCCCCGCATGGCCTGTAGTCCCTTTCACTCAGGTTATCCACAGGCAGCTCCACAGGCATTGTGGGTAAAGCATCCACAGCTCAGTGACAACCTGATGACTGCCAGACGCGTTGCGCGCTGTGATGAAGGATGCCGTGACGGCGGGCCAGGGCCTGGCGGTCCTTGCTGTAGCCGCCGCCGATCACCCCGACCAGCGGAATGTCGCGGCCCAGGCAATGGCGCATCACGCTTTCATCACGGGCGGCGACGCCTTCGTCTGTCAGCTTCAGATAACCCAGGGCATCGTCCTTGTGCACATCGACCCCGGCGTCATACAGCACCAGATCCGGCCGGTAGAGCGGCAGCAGGTAGTTGAGTGCATCGTCCACCACCTTCAGGTAATCGGCATCGCCCATGCCGTTGGGCAGCGGAATGTCCCAATCACTTTCGGCCTTGCGTGCGGGAAAGTTCTTCTCGCAGTGCAGGGAAACGGTCACCGCCTCAGGAGTGTTGTGCAGTATTCGTGCAGTCCCGTCGCCTTGATGCACGTCGCAATCGAAGATCAGCACCCGGTTCACCCGACCACTTTCCAGCAGGTAATGGCTGATCACCGCCAGGTCATTGAAGATGCAGAACCCGGCGGGGTAGTCGTAGTGCGCATGGTGGGTGCCGCCGGCCAGGTGACAGGCCAGGCCATGTTCCAGCGCCTGCTCGGCCGCGAGCAACGAGCCACCGACCGCCCGCACCGTACGCCGGGCCAGGGCCTCGCTCCAGGGCAGGCCGAGGCGGCGCTGGTCTTCGCGGGACAATTCGCCACTCATGTAGCGTTCGATATACGAAGGGTCATGGGCGAGGGCGAGAATGTCAGCGGGGCACAGATCCGGGCGCAGCAGGTCAACGTCACGGGTCAGGCCGCTGTCCACCAGGTGATCGCGCAACAGGCGGAACTTGTCCATGGGGAAGCGGTGATCAGCCGGAAACTCGGGGCTGTAGTCTTCGTGATAAATCAGCGGCAGTGGCATGGTCATTTCATGTAGGAATGAGAGAACGATCCTACCAGCGTTGTAGACTGGCGACATTGAAATGGAGGGGCGGAGCACGATGGAGCCAATACTGGAACTTGAAAGCGCTCGGCTGTTGTTGCGTCAGTGGCGCGATGAAGACTTGGCGGACTTTGCGGCAATGTGTGCCGATCCGCAGGTGATGCGTTATTTCCCGGAAACCTTGAGCCGGTTGGAGAGTGCATCATTGATCGGGCGAATCCGTGGTCATTTCGCCGAGCATGGTTATGGTCTCTGGGCCCTGCAGCGAAAGGACTCTGGCCAGTTCATCGGGTTTACCGGGCTCAACGTTGTCGGCTTCGACGCGCCTTTCACCCCCGCCACGGAAATCGGTTGGCGCCTGGCCCGCGAGCACTGGGGCCTCGGTTACGCCAGTGAAGCGGCCTGGACCGCTCTGCGCTGCGGGTTCGACCGCTTGCCGCTGAAAGAGGTCGTGGCTTTCACCACGCAAGCCAATCTGCAGTCAGAGAAAGTCATGCAGGCCATTGGCATGCAGCATGATCCGGCAGATGACTTCGATCACCCGCGCCTTGAAGCCGATCATCCGTTGCGCCGGCATGTGCTGTATCGCATCAGCCGCGAACAATGGCTGCAAACCTTGCATGGATAACCTGGCACGGACGTTTACAATGGCCCCATGTTGGCATTGGCCAGAACCTGAATCGACCGGCGCAGCCAAGACTGCGCGGCAATGTTTTGCGTGAGGAGAGTCTGAATGAGCCAAGTGTTGGAAGATCTGGTCGACCTGCTGACCCTGGAACCGATCGAAGAAAACCTGTTCCGTGGCCGCAGCCAGGACCTGGGTTTTCGTCAGCTGTTCGGTGGTCAGGTGCTCGGTCAGTCGCTGTCGGCGGCCAGTCAGACAGTTGAAGAGGCGCGCCATGTGCACTCGATGCACGGCTACTTCCTGCGTCCGGGCGATGCCGGGTTGCCGGTGGTGTATCAGGTTGACCGGGTGCGTGACGGTGGCAGTTTCAGCACGCGCCGGGTGACGGCGATCCAGAAGGGCCACCCGATTTTCACTTGCAGTGCGTCGTTCCAGTACGACGAAGAAGGCTTCCAGCACCAGAGCGAAATGCCGCAAGTGGTCGGTCCGGAAAACCTGCCATCGGAGCTGGAAATCACCCAGCAGCGTGCACACCTGATCCCCGAGAAAATGCGCGAAAAGCTGTTGTGCCCCAAGCCGATCGAATTCCGCCCGGTCACCGAAAAAGATCCCTATAACCCGCTGCCCTCCGACCCGATCAAGTACGTCTGGTTCCGCGCCGACGGCGCCTTGGCCGATTCGCCGGCGCTGCATAAATACCTGCTGGCCTATGCATCGGACTTCGGCTTGTTGACCACCTCGATGCAACCCCACGGCAAATCGGTCTGGCACAAGGACATGCAGGTCGCCAGTCTCGATCACTCGCTGTGGTTCCACCAGGATCTGCGTGCCGATGACTGGCTGCTCTACGCGATGGACAGTCCGTGGGCCGGCAACTCGCGCGGGTTCTCCCGTGGCAGCGTGTTCAACCGCGCCGGGCAACTGGTGGCCTCGGTCACCCAGGAAGGCTTGATCCGTCATCGCAAGGATTGGGCGTGAGCCTGGCCGACGTGCGTCACTGGGTGTTCGACATGGACGGCACCCTGACCGTGGCCGTGCACGATTTCGCGGCGATTCGCGTCGCATTGGCGATTCCTGCCGAAGCCGACATCCTGACCCACCTCGCCGCGCTGCCGGCCGATGAAGCCGCGGCCAAGCATGCGTGGCTGCTGGAGCACGAACGGGACCTGGCCCTCGGTTCGAAACCGGCGCCGGGCGCGGTGGAGTTGGTGCGCGAGCTGGCCGGACGCGGTTATCGCCTGGGCATTCTCACGCGCAATGCCCGGGAGTTGGCGCATGTCACGCTGCAGGCCATTGGCCTGGCCGACTGCTTTGCGCTGGAGGATGTGCTGGGCCGCGATGATGCACCGCCCAAACCGCATCCGGGCGGGCTGCTCAAACTGGCCGAGGCGTGGAAGGTGCCGGCCAGCGAGCTGGTAATGGTCGGCGATTACCGCTTCGACCTCGATTGCGGGCGGGCGGCGGGAGCACGCACGGTGCTGGTGAATCTGCCGGACAATCCGTGGCCGGAATTGACCGATTGGCATGCGACGGATTGTGTCGAGTTGCGGCAGATGCTTTCGGCTTGAGGGCCTCATCGCTGGCAAGCCAGCTCCCACAGTGATCTTCAGTGAACACGAACATTGTGTATTGCCGAGAGCCTTGTGGGAGCGGGCTTGCCCCGGGCGGCGTTCCGACGATGGCGTCAGATGCAGCACTGTAAAACCTACTGACTGAACAGCGCCTTCTGCCCCTCCGGCGAGGTAAACATCCCATCCCCGTTATGCCCGACCCCGGGCACTTCGATCAGTTGCTGGTTCAACCCTTTGGGTGCCAGCCGCTTCAGGTAGTCAAAGTAAAAACGCCCGCGGGCCAATCGATACGGTCCCTGCGCCCGGGCCTCACAGCTCTTGTCCAGTGCCGGATGATTCGGGTCGATGTCCTGCTGCCCCAGCAAGTAAACGACTTCACGCTTGAGGTAGTTTTCCTGCAATTGTGCAGCGCTTTGTCCTTCGGCGTAGGCCGGTAAATCCGTCAGTCCGTACTTCCAGCGATTGAAATCCGGGCAACCGGCGTGGCTGAACGCCACGGGCCGGCGCTCATCGAAGTAAGCGTAGGACGACGGATTGGCGATCACGTAGCGCACCTGCACGCCAGCTGCATCGAGGCCGGCCTGCGCGTGACCGAGCACCGCATAGCGCTGAACCACCTGCGCGCCACCGGAGTGCCCGGCGATGACGATTTGCTTCACATCCGGAAACTGCTGGCGGTCACCCAGGCGGGTGATGATTTCGTCGAGTGCCGCGTAGGAACTCAGCCGAAACGGCGCCGTGGATTCGCCGCCGGCCATCCATTCATTGCCTTGCCAGCGCAAGACAGTGTCGGCCACCGGATGGACTGCAACGTCGGTTTCATTGAGAAACTGCGGGGCGATCACCAGTGTCGTTGCACTCTGCCCGGCCAGTTCGGCGCTGTGTTCGCCGCTTTGCAGATAGGTTTGTGCGTTGCGCAAACGCCCGTGGATGATGATCAGCACCCGCTCGATTTTTGCCGGGGCAGGGCTGATGCCCACCGCGATTTCACCTGATTTCAACAGCAGGCGCCCTGAGCTGAGTTCCTTGACCCCATGCTCGGCGGCCTGGGACGTTGCGCAAGTAAACAGAACAACCAACAACCACTTCTTCATTTACAGATTTTTCGTCGCAAAGGTATCGCACTGGCTTACCTGGCCTTGGGCGAAACCGGTTTTGAACCAGCGCACCCGTTGCGCCGACGTACCGTGGGTGAACGAGTCCGGGACCACGCGGCCCTGACCCTGTTGCTGCAAGCGATCGTCACCGATGGCGTTCGCTGCATTCAGTGCTTCTTCGATGTCGCCCGGTTCTAGCCAGTTCAGGCGCTTTTGCGCATTGTTGGCCCAGACGCCGGCCAGGCAATCGGCCTGCAGCTCCTGACGAACCAGCAAACCGCCGTCGCCCTCCATCTGCCGGCCTTGTTGGCGAGCGGCCTGGATTTTTGCGGACACCCCGAGCAAGGTCTGCACGTGGTGTCCGACTTCATGGGCGATCACATAGGCCTGGGCGAAGTCGCCGGCGGCGGAAAAACGCTGGGACATTTCCTGGAAGAACGCCATGTCCAGGTAGACCTTCTGGTCCGCCGGGCAATAGAACGGGCCGGTCGCCGAAGTGGCAAGACCGCAGGCCGAATTCACCCGGTTGCTGAACAGCACCAGGGTCGGTTCTTTGTATTGGCGGCCGGCCTGCTGGAATATCGCGCCCCAGGTGTCCTCGGTGTCGCCGAGGATCGAGCGCACGAATTCCGCGCCTTCATCATTGGCTGGCGGTGCCTTGCGGCTCTGATTGGTGGCGGGCGCCGATTGCTGACCCATTTGCCCGGTCAGTTGTCCGAGGATCTGCAGCGGATCCTGACCGGTGATCCAGCCGATGCCGACGATCAGGAGGATCGCCGTCAGGCTCAGGCCCTTGCCACCGCCGAAGCGCATCCCGCCGCCACCGCCGCCTGCATCATCGCCACGGGCATCGACCACGTTGTCACTGCGTCGGCCTTTTTTCCATAGCATGTGGGAATCCTCAGGTTATCGGTGCGATGAGTGTTGCTGCTGTGTGGGAGCGGCGCCAGTCCGGTCGTCAGACAGCCTTGAGTGGCAACGGTTCGATCCACGTTCACATTAGCGACTTCACAGGCGGATGCGGTCACAGGTTCGCGGCGGAGAAGGTGTCGCAAGTCTCGGTGCGACCCGTGGTGAAACCGGTTTTGAACCAATTCACACGCTGCTGCGACGTACCGTGGCTGAACGTCTCTGGCCGAACGGGAACGTTTCGGGAACGCTGCAAGTGGTCGTCACCAAACACAGTCGCGGCATGCAGGGCGGCTTCAATATCGCCGGGTTCCAGCCAGTCCAGACGCTGTTGCGCATGGTGCGCCCAGACACCGGCCAGGCAATCGGCCTGCAATTCCGCACGGACTTCCAGGCCGCCATCGCCAGTGACGGGTTGCTGGTCCAGCAAGGCCTGTTCGTAGGGGGTGGAAAGACCCAGTTCCAGTTGCACGTGATGGCCTATTTCGTGACCGATGATGTAGGCCCGTGCGAAGTCGCCGACCACAGAGAACTGCTGCTCCAGCTTCGCGAAAAATTGCAGGTCGAGGTACACCTGCTGGTCGTCCGGGCAATAGAAAGGGCCGCTGGCGGAACTGTCGAAGCCACATGCCGAGGTCACGTCGTTGTCGAACAGCGTCAGCGTGGGCGGCGGATAGTGCCGGCCCGATTGCGCAAAGAGTTGTTTCCAGGTGTCTTCGGTATCGCCCAACACTGACTGGACGAACAGGAGTTGCCGATCTAGCGCAGGCTCAATCGAAAGGGAAGCGCCGGGCGGGGGCAGGATGTTCGTGGGCGCATCCGGTTTCGTGTCCAGCGTCGAGTAAATCCCTGCACCTGCCAGTGCAATAGCGGCCAGTCCGGCCCCTAGTGTTTTCCCTGTGAGGATGCGGGCATCCTTGCCCTTGCGCGTATCGTTCACATTGTCGCTGCGTCTTGCCTTGGTCCATAACATGGCTGCGGTCTCTCATGGATTGATGGGGTGTTGATCGCCAGGTCTATGAATAACCGCTCAGGCAAAAGCGCGAAGGAGAAATGTGTAAGGACTGGTAAGGTTACTGATCGAACGCGTCCCACATCGGAGCAAAGTCCGGGCTGACCTGACGTTCGCGCTTGGACAGGCTGGCGATCAAGGCACGGTCTTCGTCATCCAGTTGCACATCCAGCGCCGAAAGATTGGCCAGTTGATTGGCCTCGCTGCTGGCCTTGGGAATCGCGGCCACATTGGGTTGGTCGAGCAGCCATTTGAGCGCGACCTGGGTCGGCACTACACCGTGTTTCGCGGCGATCTGCCGGATGGCCGGAATCTGCGACACCTTGTTGCGCGCCAGTGGCGTGTAGGCCGTCAGCGCAAGGTCGTGTTGACGGGCGTAGTTGAGCAGGGCGTTTTGTCCGAGCAGCACGTGGTACTCGACCTGGATCGCCGACAGCGGCGCTCCCAGTTCTTCGACGACTTTGCGCAACAAAGCCAGCGGAAAGTTTGCCACGCCAATGTTGCGCGCCAGGCCTTGTTCCTTGAACGACACCAGGGTGTCGATGGTGCGCGGCAGATCCCAGTCGGTGGCTGGCCAATGGAGCATGAACAGGTCGACGTATTCACAGCGCAAAGCTTTGAGGCTGCGGTCCATGGAATGGCGCATCGCGCCGGGTTGCAGTTGGTCCCACCAGACTTTGGTCGTGACGTGGATTTGCTCGCGGGGTGTCGGACTGTTCGCCAGCGCCTGACCGACAGCGTCTTCGTTGTTGTAGGCCGCTGCCGTGTCGATATGCCGGTAACCCAGGGCCAGAGCCTGCTCCACGGCACGGGTGCATTCCTCGCCGAGCATTGGCCAGGTGCCGAGGCCAAGTTTCGGCATGTTCAAACCCTGTGCGTTAACGATGTGCTGCATGGTCGATCTCCTTTTCATAAGCAGTGACGCCGGCGATATGGCGCGCAGCGATGTAACCGAAGGTCAGTGCCGGGCCAAGATTGATGCCGCCAGCGGGGTAATGACCGCCCATGATGCTCGCCATGTCGCCGCCCGCCGCATACAGCCCGGCGATGGGCTGCGCCGCGTCGTCCAGGACCTGGGCGTGTGGGTTGACCTTGAGCCCGGCGAAGGTGCCGAAGCAGCCCGGCTGGACCTTCACGGCATAAAACGGGCCTTGTTCGATCGGCGCGACGCATGGGTTGGGTCGTTGTAATGCGTCACCCTGTTTGCGGTTGTAGGGCGTGGAACCACGACCGAACTGCGGGTCCTCGCCGTTGCGCGCATGGCGGTTGTAGTCCGACACGGTGCTGCGCAAGCCGTTCGGGTCGATACCGCAGGCCGCAGCCAATTGCTCAAGCGTGTTGCCGGTTTTCAGATAGCCGCTGCGGATGAAGGGCGACAGCGGCACCGGAAATGGCCGAGAGATGCCCAGGCCATAACGACGCTGAAAGCCATGGGTGCAGATCAGCCACGACGCCACTTCTTCACCCGGTGGGGCGGCGGCGACCATGGCCGTTACGTAGTCGTAGTAGCCGTTGGCTTCATTGACGAAGCGCTGGCCGTTGCTCAGCACACCGATGATGCCGGGTTTGCCGCGCTCGATGATGTGCGGGAAGTGTCCCGTGCTGCCGTCGCTGTGCGGCACTTGAGAAACCGGCGCCCAGGCGACGGCAGACGCCATGTCGGTATTCACCTGTGCACCGGCGCTTTCGCCCAGGCGCAGGCCATCGCCGCAAACGCCGAGGGGCGGCAAGGCCAGATGCTCATGTCCGGTCGGTGTGCGGGGGAACAGTGCCTTGCGGCGCTCGATGTCATTGGCGAAACCGCCCGCCGCGAGCACTACGGCCTTGCGTGCATGGATACGCACCAAACCTTTGGCGGTGCTGACCACCGCACCGCGTACCTGATCGTTCTCGCGCAGCAGTCGGGTCACGGGCGCGGATTCCCAGAGCAGCACGCCGAGGTCGTCCGCGGATTTTGCCAGGCGCGCCACCAGTGCCACGCCGTTGACCAGTTGCATCGCCCGGCCATGCACGATGAGGTCGAACAGGTGACGACCGAAGCGCCGCGTAACGTGCCGGGCTGCCGACAGTGAACGGGTCAGGCTGAGGAATGCCGTGAGATCCGCCCCCGCCATGATCGGCATGCCCATGAACGAAGTTTCCCGCATGGTTTTGCGAAGACGCTTGAGCAGCTTGCCGACTTTTCGTGCGTCGTAAGGGGCGGCGATCACCGAGCGTCCACCGGTGCCTGCCCCGGGCGTGTCGCCATGAATGTCGGCAATGGCGTTGCCGTCGGCGAATTGCAGCGTGGTGTGCTGCTCGAAGAACGACACCATCCGTGGGCCAGCCTCCAGGAAAGCGTCGATCATCGCCGGGTCAAAGCGTTCACCCAGTTCGTGCTGCAGATAGGTGCGAGGCCGTTCAACGTCTTCGACGATGCCCGCACGCCGGGCCAGCGGGTTGCAAGGCACCCAGGCCCAGCCGCCGGACCAGGCCGTGGCACCGCCGAACATGGGGTCCTTTTCTGCCACGATGACTTTCAACCCGTGCCACGCGGCGGTTACGGCCGCCGACAGCCCCGCCGCACCGGAACCAACGATCAGCACATCGCAGTCGATGTCGGGAAGGAAGTGCGCTTGGGCAGGCATTGTTTGAACTCCGGCTTTATATTTTTTGGAATCTGATTCCATAAAATATAAGAGTCAGAGGAATTCGGAAAAGTCTTGAGGGCATAAAGCGGGCGGTTATCGAACGGTCAGTTCCAGATTTCGCATTCGATCGGATGTCTTCTAGAATCGAGCAAATTTTGTGTGGAAGCGACCATGGCCGGCAGTCAGATCGAACGTGTTTTCAGTGTGCTCGAAAGCCTCACCAGCGATCCCCGTGGCCTGCCGATGCAGACGCTGGCGGAGCAGCTGGACATCCCAAAAAGCGCTACCCATCGCCTGCTGGCCGAGCTGATCCGCCTCGGTTACGTGCGGCAGAACCCGGAGAATTTGCGCTATCACCTCTCGACCAAACTGGTGGCGATGGGCTTTCGTTACCTGTCGAGCAGCGGTGCCGATATCGTGCAGCCGGTGCTTGACCGACTGGCTCAGGAAACCGGCGAGCTGGTGCGCCTGGGCGTGATCGACGGCGAGCGTCAGACCTGGATCGCCAAATCCCAGGGCGCTCGCTCCGGTCTGCGTTACGACCCGGACATGGGCCGCGATGCGCCATTGTTCTACACCGCTTCTGGGCATGCGTGGCTGGCGTGCATGAGCGATGCCGAAGCCTTGTCGCTGGTGGAGCGGCAGGGCGCGCAAGTGCCGGACCATGTGGGGCCGAACGCGCCGCGCTCCAACATCGAATTGCTCGAGCGCCTGCGTCTGGCGCGGGAGCAGGGCTACGCCTGCGTCGAGGAAAGCTCGGCGGTGGGGACTTCGGCCATTGCGGCGGTGGTGCGCCATCCTGCCGATGGGCGGGTGATCGGCGTACTCAGCGTCGCCGGGCCGAGCGCGCGGATGCCGGGGGCGCGCCTGCATGAGCTGGCGCCGTTGTTGCTGGCGTACGCCGAGGAGCTGTCGGCGGCGAGCCTGGCGTCGGAGTTGTTCAGCTAAGGCCGCCGAAATCCCTTGTGGGAGCGGGCTTGCTCGCGAAAGCGGTGTGTCAGCTGACATCAATGGTGCCTGACACAGTGCATTCGCGAGCAAGCCCGCTCCCACATTTTGAACAGCGTTCAACTTGAGAAGCTGTGCGCTGTTCGAACACTTTCAGAAGTGGTCTGTGTAAGAATCTGGAACTCGGTTCTAAATTATTGGAATTCATCGCTCCAATAACACAGACAAGAGGACCGCATCTTGAACTCACCCCTTCGCATCGCCTTGATCGGTGCTGGCAACATGGGCCAGCAGCACTACCGGCATTTGCAATCCATGACCGAAGCGACCTTGTGCGCCGTAGCCGATCCTGGGCCGCAGGCGGCAAGTCTTGCGGCTGAATGGGGTGTGGCCCATTTCGCCGATTATCGTCAGATGCTGGAGCAGGCGAAGCCGGACGCCGTCATCGTCGCCAACCCCAACACGCTGCACGTCAGTACGGCCCTCGATTGTCTTGCAGCCGGCGTGCCGGTACTGCTGGAAAAACCGGTGGGTGTGCATCTGGATGAAGCCCGGGAGTTGGTGGCTGCTTCGAAGGCGAGTGGTGTTCCAGTGTTGGTCGGCCATCACCGTCGCCACAATCCGCTGATCGTCCGCGCCCACGAACTTGTCCACAGCGGCGCATTGGGCCGGTTGACCACGGTCACGGCGCTGTGGCAGTTGCGCAAGCCCGACAGCTATTTCGAGACATCCTGGCGCCGCGAGGCCGGTGCGGGGATGTTATTGACCAACCTGATCCACGACCTCGATCTGCTGCGGCACTTGTGCGGCGAGGTGCGCCAGGTTCAAGCCATTACCAGCAATGCCATACGCGGGTTTGCCAACGAAGATTGCGCGGCGGTGTTGCTGCAATTCGACAACGGTGCGCTGGGCAGCCTGACCGGCTCGGATGCGGTGGCCGCCCCCTGGAGTTGGGAGCTGGATTCAGGAGAGAACCCGGTTTATCCGCGTCACGCCGATCAACCGTGCTACTTATTGGCCGGAACCGGTGGGGCGCTGAGCATTCCGCAACTCAAGCACTGGCACTACACGCAAGCCGATGGCGGATGGCATCAACCGTTGCTGGCTACCCAGGAGAGCTTCAGTGGCGAAGAGGCCTTGCGCCTGCAGTTGCAGCACTTTGTGCGTGTAGCGCGTGGGGAAGTCGAGCCGCTGGTGAGTGCCGCCGATGCTGCACGCACTTTGGCGCTGATCGCAGCCATCCGCGAAGCCGCGGAAACCGGTCGTGCCTGCACGCCATCCCTGGTCGAGGGTTGACCATGAGCGAGCGAATCTTCTCCCTGGCCAGCCTGACTGTGCTGGAGCTTTCACCTCCGGACATGATCGAGGTCGCCGCGCGGGCCGGTTACAGTCATGTCGGCTTGCGCCTGGTACCGGCGACCCCTGAGGAACACCATTTTGCCTTGGTGGCCGACAGCCAATTGCGGCGCCAAACCCTGGCGCGTCTGCGCGATACCGGTATCGGGGTGCTGGACGTCGAAATCCTGCGCCTCAAGCCGGAGACCGTTGTTGCCGACTTCGAGAAAATCCTGGAGGTGGGCGCCCAATTGGGTGCCAGTGAATTGCTGGTGGCCGGCAACGATCCTGACGAACAACGGCTGACGGAACATTTTGCCGAACTCTGTGATCTGGCGGCACTCTATGGCTTGCACCCGCATCTGGAGTTCATGCCCTGGACTGATGCGCGCAATCTTCAACAAGCCGTGCGTATTGTAGAAAACGCCGGGCGGGAAAACGGCGGCGTGCTGGTGGACGCCTTCCACTTCGATCGTTCGGGATCGCGGCTGGAAGATCTGGCCAAAGTTGCTCCCTCGCGGTTACGGTATGCACAGTTGTGTGACGTCGCAGGACTGCGGCCGACCGATATGGCGGAGATCTTGCGCCAGGCGCGTAACGAACGGCGTTTTCCCGGCGATGGCGATTGTGATTTGCCGGGATTGCTGGGGTGTTTGCCGACTAACATTCCATTGAGCCTGGAGATTCCCACCGTGCAGTTGCTGGAGCAGGGCGTGAGTGGATCGGAGCGGGCGCAGATGGCGCTGGATAAAACCCGGGAATTGTTGGCGCGGCTGTAATCGGTGCTGCGCACATATCGCCTGTAGGAGCGAGCTTGCTCGCGATGGACATGAGGGCGCCGTGTTTATCCAGGCGGCCATCAGCATCGTTTACGACCATCGCGAGCAAGCTCGCTCCTACAAATTAAGGATGTAAAAAAGGAAACCCAATGACCGTCAGCACCCCGCTTTCCGGCGTCAATCAGCCCTTCAAAGGGATCTTGCTGATCGTTGTCGCAACCTTCCTGTTTTCCACCCACGACGCCTTTTCCAAATACCTCTCCGGGTTCTATCCCATTGTCATGGTGGTCTGGGCGCGCTACGTGGTTCACACCTTGTTGATGGCCGGGATTTTCCTGCCGCAATCCGGGCTGCGGGTCCTGCGTACCAAACGGCCATTGCTTCAGGTGATCCGGGCGCTGTGCCTGCTGGGCACCAGTCTGTTTTTCACCACGGGGTTGATGTACATCCCGCTGGCCGAGGCCACGTCGGTCAACTTCCTGGCGCCGGTACTGGTCACCGCCTTGTCGGTGCCGCTGTTGAAGGAGCGAGTGACGCGGGGGCAATGGCTGGCGGTGATTTGCGGTTTCATCGGGGTCCTGATCATCGTTCATCCGGGGGGCGATCTGTTCACCCCGGCGGTGTTGCTGCCGTTCTGCTCGGCGCTGTTTTTCTGCTTCTATCAACTGCTGACGCGCAAGCTCAGCGAGATCGACAGCCCGACCACCAGCAATTTCTTCGCAGGCCTGTGCAACACGCTGGTGATGAGTGCGCTGGTGCCGTTCTTCTGGCAGACGCCGAACCTGATGCATGGTGCGATGATGGTGGCGCTGGGGACCTGCGGGATGACGGCCCACCTGTTCCTGACCCAGGCGTTTCGTCTCGCTGCACCGGCACTGCTGGCGCCGTTCAGCTATTGCCAGATCATCTTTGCCGGCCTGCTGGGCTGGCTGCTGTTTTCCCACACGCCGACACTGACCACCGTGATCGGCATTGCCGTGATCTGTTGCAGCGGGTTGGCGGCGGCCTGGCAGCAAAGCCGCCGCTAAGCTCCGGCAAAACGCAGGCAAAAAAAACGCAGGCCCGAGATCGGGCCTGCGCCGAGGGAACATCAGCCTTCTACTTGCGGAATCTTGCGCGGTGCCATGAAGTACATCCAGGTCAGCGCGATGAAGTACATCGCCGGGATCAGGGTGAACAGCACCGTGTAATTGTTGTTGGTGACGGTCAGGATATGGCCGACCAACTGGGTCATGAACATCCCGCCAATCGCCGCACACATGCCACCGAAGCCGAATACCGTACTCATCATGTGCTTGGGCGTGTAGTCCATCACCAGGCTCCAGATGTTCGCAGTCCAGGCCTGGTGCGCGCCGATGGCCAGGGAGATGGCGAATACGGCGACCCACAGATTGCTGGAGCCGGCAGCCATGATCACGCCGATGATGCAGCAGGCGAACAGCAGCATCGACATCAGCCGCGCCTTGATCGGGTTGACCCCGCGACCGATCAGGAACGAAGAGAGGATGCCGCCGCCAACGCTGCCGAAGTCGGCAGTGAGGTAGATGATGATCAGCGGAATGCCCATCTGGGTCACGTTGATGCCCAGGTTGTATTGCTGATTGAGGAACGGCGGCAGCCAGTACAGGTAGAACCAGAACACTGGCGCGGTGATCGAGTAGGCGAGGGCGAAGGCCCAGGTGCCGCGCATGCGCAGGATTTTCGAGAACGGCACGCGGGCCTGTTCCGGCTCGACTTCTTTCTGGATGTAATCCAGCTCCGATTGTTTGACGCTCGGGTGCTCTTCCGGATTGAAGTACTTCAAGCCCCAGCACAGCAGCCAGATCCCGCCCAGTGCCGACATGCACAGGAACGCGGCCTGCCAGCCCCAGGCGTGGAGGATCAGCGGCAGCAGCATCGGGGTGAACATCGCACCGACGTTGGTCCCGGCGTTGAAAATCCCGGTGGCCACGGCGCGCTCGCCGGCCGGGAACCACAGGCGGGTGGTTTTCACGCAGGCCGGGTAGTTGGCGGCTTCGGTCAGGCCGAGGATGAAGCGGCAGACCATGAAGCCGGCCGCCGAAGTGGCCAGGCCGTGGGCGCCGGTCGCCAGGCTCCAGAGCAGCACGGCGCAGAAGAACACGCGCTTCACGCCGACCCGGTCGATCAACCGGCCCTGCAGCACGAAACCGATGGCGTAGCCGACCTGGAACCAGAAGTTGATGTTGGCGTAATCCATCGCCGTCCAGCTCATTTCCTTGGCCAGGATGGGCTGCATGACGCCGAGAGCGGCGCGGTCGATGTAGTTCAGGGTGGTGGCGAAAAACACCAGTGCCAGCATGCCCCAACGGGTTTTGCCGACCGCCATGGCGCCGCGGATCTTGTCGCCGATGCCACCGGCAGTGACATTCATGGCCGGAGCCACGCGTGAGCTTTGGGAAGGAATCATGTGTACCACCCGTTTTTTGAATTTGTTATTTGGTGTTCTGGACATCGCGGCCGGTGCTGCGTGCCCGGACTTGATGTGAGGACGATGTTGGGCATTGGACAAAAAATCGTCAATTCGCCAACCGCCATTTTGTTCGATAATCGAACACAAAACTAACTGGGTAGTACACTTTAAATTGCTCAATGCATCGGCCGGCTCAATAATTCCCTCACTCTTTTAAAAGCGGCGCAAATTCCCTGTAGCCGAAGCCTCCACCGGGAGCCGAAATATGCAGCGTTCCATTGCCACCGTATCCTTGAGCGGTACCCTGCCGGAAAAACTCGAAGCCATAGCCGCCGCCGGGTTCGACGGTGTCGAAATTTTCGAGAACGACCTTCTCTACTACGACGGCAGTCCACGGGAAATTAAACAGATGTGTGCCGATCTCGGGATCGCCATCACCCTGTTTCAACCGTTCCGTGATTTCGAAGGCTGTCGACGTGACCGGCTGTCGCGCAACCTGGAACGCGCCGAGCGCAAATTCGACCTGATGCAGGAGCTGGGCACCGACCTGGTGCTGGTGTGCAGCAACGCCTCGGCCGAGTCCGTCGGCGATGAACAGATTCTGGTCGACGATCTGCGGCTGCTGGCCGAGCGTGCCGGGGCACGCGGCCTGCGCATCGGTTACGAGGCACTGGCCTGGGGCCGGCATGTGAACACGTATCAACAGGTGTGGAACATCGTGCGTCAAGCCGATCACCCAAGCCTTGGCGTGTTGCTGGACAGCTTTCACACCTTGTCGCTCAAGGGTGATCCCGGTGCTATCGCCCAGATCCCCGGCGACAAGATCTTCTTCGTGCAAATGGCCGACGCGCCGATCCTGGCCATGGACGTGCTGGAGTGGAGCCGGCATTTTCGCTGCTTCCCGGGCCAGGGTGAATTCGACTTGCCGGGGTTCCTCGCGCCGATCATCAAGAGCGGGTACACCGGGCCGTTGTCGCTGGAAATCTTCAACGATGGTTTCCGCGCCGCGCCGCCACGGGCCAACGCCGCCGACGGCTTGCGCTCGTTGTTGTACCTGGAAGAGAAAACCCGTGAGCGTCTGGCGCAGGAGGCCTCGCCTGCGGCCAAGCCAGAAATTCTGTTCGAAACACCCAAGGCCAGCGAGTACAACGGCATCGAGTTTCTCGAATTCGCCGTGGACGAAAGCCTCGGCGCCAAGCTCTCCCATTGGCTGGAACGACTGGGTTTCGTCAAGGCCGGGCAGCATCGCTCCAAGAGCGTCAGCCTGTTGCGCCAGGGCGATATCAACCTGATCCTGAACTCGGAGCCTTACTCCTTCGGCCACAGCTTTTTCGAAGCCCACGGCCCTTCGTTGTGCGCGACCGCCGTGCGGGTCAAGGACAGTGCGAGTGCATTGGCCCGTGCCGTGGCCTACAAGGGCCAGCCCTATCGCGGGCTGGTCGGCCCCAATGAGCTGGAGCTGGCAGCGGTGCGCGCGCCGGATGGCAGCCTGATCTATCTGGTGGATCAACACGCCGATGTCTATGGCACTGACTTCAATCTTTACCCGCAAGCGCCGGTCTACGGCGGCCTCAAACGCATCGACCACATGGCGATGGCGCTGCCGGCCGACAGCCTCGACAGCTGGGTGCTGTTCTACAAGAGCCTGCTGGATTTCGAGGCGGACGATGAAGTCGTGCTGCCGGATCCTTATGGGCTGGTGAAGAGCCGTGCCTTGCGCAGCCGCGACAGTTCGATCCGCCTGCCGCTGAACATTTCCGAAAACCGCAACACCGCGATCTCACACGCGCTGTCGAGTTATCGCGGCTCCGGTGTGCATCACATCGCGTTTGATTGTGATGACATCTTTGCCCAGGTCAGCCGTGCAAAAGAGGCGGGCGTGCCACTGCTGGACATCCCGCTCAATTACTACGATGACCTGGCGGCGCGGTTCGACTTCGACGACGAGTTCCTCAGCGAACTGGCCTACTACAATGTGTTGTACGACCGCGACGCCCAGGGCGGTGAACTGTTTCATGTGTACACCGAGCCGTTCGAGGGACGATTCTTCTTTGAAATCATCCAGCGTAAAAACGGTTATGCCGGCTACGGCGCAGCCAACGTCGCGGTGCGACTGGCGGCCATGGCCAAATCCCGTAGCGGCGCATTGCGTCAGGCGAAGTTGTAGGAAATTCGTAAGCGCGGGATTAAACGTGGACTGCGCGGCTTCCTTCACCGGGTCGCGCGGCCCATAATCGCCAGCCTGTGCAGTGATGGCCTGAGCCCGCAATGACAATGACTTCAGAACTCCCCGCAGCCTCCGCAGAAACAGGTGCCGAGCCGCGCAAGAGTCGCAAGAACAACCCGGAAAAGACCCGCGAGAACATCCTGCAGGAGGCGATTGTCGAGTTCGTCCAGCAGGGGCTTTCCGGTGCTCGCGTCGATGCCATCGCCGAGCGCATCCACACCTCCAAGCGCATGATCTATTACTACTTCGGCAGTAAGGAGCAGCTCTACGTCGAGGTGCTGGAGAAACTCTACGGCGATATCCGCAGCACCGAAAATCGCCTGCACCTGGCGGAACTGGCGCCGGTCGAGGCGATTCGGCGGCTGGTGGAGTTCACCTTCGATCACCATGATCGCAATGTCGATTTCGTGCGCATCGTCAGCATCGAGAACATTCACAACGCCGAGTACGTGAAGCGCTCCGATGCGATCAAGGCGATGAACAACACGATCCTCGACTCACTGGGCGAGATTCTGCGTCGCGGCGCCGAGCAAGGGCTGTTCCGCGCCGGTCTTGATCCGCTGGATGTGCACCTGCTGATCAGTTCGTTCTGCTTCTATCGCGTCTCGAACCGCCATACCTTTGGTGAGATTTTTCAGATCGACCTGCCGGACGAACGCATCAAGCAGCGTCATCGGGAGATGATTTGCGAGTCGGTTCTGCGCTACCTGCAAGCCTGAATCCATCGCGGGCAAGCTCCGATCCTGTGGGAGCGTGGCTTGCCCGCGAAGCTTTTCAGCCATTCATGCTCTGAAAGTGCGCCAGCATTCGCTGGGCATCCGGCACCACGCCGCTGAACAATTCGAACGCCTTCACCGCCTGAAACACCGCCATGTTGCCGCCGTCCAGCGTCCGGCAACCGAGGGCGCGAGCGTTGCGCAGCAGTTCGGTTTCCAGCGGGAAGTAAACGATTTCCGCCACCCACATTTCGGCTCGAAGCAACTCGGCCGGGACCGGCATGCCCGGCAGCTTTTTCATGCCCATCGGCGTGGTGTTCACCAGGCCGTCAGCCTGGGCCAGGGCGCTCGGCAGGTCATACCCGGCTATTGCCCGGCCGACGCCGAAATGCTGATTGAGGTTGTCGGCCAGATCCTGGGCGCGACGGATGTCCACGTCAAAAATGCTCAGCCGTTGTACGCCTTCGCTCAACAAGGCGTGGGCCACTGCTGCCCCTGCGCCGCCGGCGCCCATCTGGACGACACGCTCAACGGCAACGTCCTTCAAGCCGCGGCGAAACCCTTCGGCGAATCCCAGGCAATCGGTGTTGTGGCCGATGCGTTTGCCGCCCTTCAGGACCACGGTGTTCACTGCACCGATGCTGCGGGCTTCCGGCGACAATTCGTCGAGCAACGGGATGATTGCCTGCTTGCACGGAAAGGTGATGTTCAGACCGGTGAAGTTCATGCGCTCGGCAGCCATCAGCAAGTCGGGCAGGGCATTGCTGTCGAGTTTCAACGAGTCGAGGTCGATCAGGCGATAGAGGTAACGCATTCCCTGGGCATCGCCTTCGTGCTCGTGCAAGGCCGGTGTGCGGGAAGCCTGGATGCCGGCGCCGATC
This sequence comes from Pseudomonas sp. 18173, assembly GCF_050432945.1. Taxonomy (NCBI): domain Bacteria; kingdom Pseudomonadati; phylum Pseudomonadota; class Gammaproteobacteria; order Pseudomonadales; family Pseudomonadaceae; genus Pseudomonas; species Pseudomonas sp. 18173. The sequence continues at coordinate 18,963 of NZ_JBKFTN010000023.1, read as the reverse complement.
AGCCCGGCCAGTATCACGTTGTTCTGAGTCACGGCGATCACCCCTTCAAACGAAGACTGAAGTGTTCCAGCGCCAGGCGATAGCCGTGGCTGCCAAAACCGGCCAGCACCGCCGTCGCAATGGCAGATACGAACGAGTGGTGGCGGAAGGGCTCGCGGGCATGCACGTTGGACAGGTGGACTTCGATGACTGGCAGTTCACTGGCGACCAAGGCATCGCGGATGGCGACCGAGGTGTGGGTCCACGCGGCAGGATTGATGACGATCCCGGCGCAGCGACCGCGGGCCGCGTGAATCCAGTCGAGCAATTCGCCTTCGTGGTTGGTCTGGCGAAACTCCACCGCCAGGCCGAATTCTTCGGCGGCGCGCCCACACAGGGCCGAAATGTCTGCCAGGGTTTCGTGGCCGTAAGTCGCCGGTTCACGGGTGCCGAGCAGGTTCAGGTTCGGGCCGTTGAGCACCAGAACGATAGGGGGCATCGGAATCTCTCCACTTATTGTTTTTGGAATCGGCCGAGGTTCCCGGCCTGTGGAGATAAATTGTACTAACTAGTTAATTCGGTCAATTGCAGAGAAGGCACGCCGACGGTTTGTGGGCGATGATCGGACACTTTCGCTGTTCAGCGCGGCAGATGCTCCACCAGAAAATCAATGAACGCCCGCAAGCGCAGCGGGACATGACGGCTTTGCGGGTAAAGCAGCGTGAATGGCCGCGAGCGTCCGCCATACGGCTTGAGCACTTCCACCAGCGATCCGTCGGCCAGCTCCTTTTCAACGATAAAGCGGTAGGTCTGAAACAACCCGGCCCCATGTTTGGCCAGGGTCACGCCGCCCAGCACATCGTCGGAGCAACTGAGGTTGCCCTCGGCCAGAATCTCCCGGGGCAGGCCTTCATCGTTGAACAGCCAGGCAATGCGTCGGCCGCTGCTGGGCAATTCGTACTGAATGCATTCGTGGTTTTCGAGATCGTCGAGGGTTTGCGGAGTGCCGGCCCGTTTCAGGTAATCAGGGCTGGCGATCATCACCAGGGCGGCATCTTCCAGTTGTCGGGCGATCAGGCCCGAATCCGGGATGGCTCGCACACGAATCGCCATGTCGTAGCCTTCGCCGACGAAATCGATGTTGCGGTTGCTGATGTGCGACTCGACCTTCACCGCCGGATAACGCGCGCGAAATTCCGGCAGCAGCGGCAGGATTCGATGATGCGCGTAGGTGGTCGGAATACTGATGCGCAAAGTACCGGACGGCACTTGCTGCTGGCCCATCACCTCACGCTGGGCCTCGACCAGTTGTGCCAGGGCCTGGCGGCATTCCTCGTAATAGCGGCGACCGCTGTCGGTCAGCTTCACGCTGCGTGTGGTGCGCGCGAACAGGCGCACGCCCAGGCGTTCTTCCATGCGCGACACCGAACGGCTGACGGCAGCGGGCGTGACACCTGCCACCAGCGCCGCGGCAGTAAAACTGCCGGCCTCGGCGGCCAGGCAAAACAGTTCGATGCTGCCCAACTGAAGATCGTCGAATTGTCGCTGCATGATTGATTACACCGGGGATCAGATGAGGGAACTGGATCAGTATTTATCAGGTGCAAGTGCTGTAAAGAAAGGATTTCTTACCAATTCGCGTGGTGCTCCGCAGGCCCGAGAATCGCCGGAACGCTAGCCTGAGGACGGAAGAAACGATTCGACTGCCAATGCCAGCGGTCGGATTCTCCAGGGAATGTCGAATCCACGGATTCGTTAACCTAACGGATGGGTTAGCATGAAGGTATGCAGTTTCAAAGGACTGTCGGTCGTGATCATGTTGCGAGACGAGCATTGTCCGCCTCATGCGCATGTGGAAGCGGGTACGTGGAGTGCGAGATTCAGGTTCAGCTTTTGGCACAACGCTGTCGAGCTCTGGGATGTTGTCCCGCTTTCGCGCCGGCCACCGTTGGCGGTGCTCGAGGGTTTGCGCCAGTCGCTCAAGCATCCTGCCCATTTGCGGCGCGCCCGGAGTATCTGGTGGCAAAAACTGCAAACGGCCTGTCTTGATAATCAATTGTGGGACTGGCAAAGCAACGAAGTCGTTGTGGTGAAAAGGGTTGTCAGCACGACCAATATGATTGGATCGGCTTGGTACGTACCTGAATCGAACAAGACAGTGCTGTCTCTGGTTGGCACACAGGAAGGTGTGGAGATTGAGTTATGAAAACCATAAAAGCCAAGGTTCAGGCCGATAATCCCATAACGGAAAGTGGCCTGGACAAAGCCATTGAGCGTGGCGAAATACGCAAGAAAAACAGCCTGCAAGCGACAGCGGTTACTTACTTGCCCCCCTGTCTGGCCGTCAGCTTCGAAGACGGCAGCGGCGTATTGTTACCCGTGGCCAACTATCCGGAGTTCGATGATTTCGAGGTCGAGGACTTCTCCAGTCTGACTTTCGGCTACGCGGGGACTGCACTGTGCCATGAGGGCAAGGACCTGCATGTCTCTATCGCCGGGATGATCTCTGCGAGCAAGCCGCTGATGGCCATGGCGGCCTCGGTCGTCGCTTCGCGCAATGGTCGTCAGAGCAGCGCCGCAAAGTCTGAAGCTGCGCGGGCTAACGGCAGAAAAGGCGGGCGCCCGCGCAAGGTCGATGCTGCCTTGCAAGTGCCCACAAAAAAGCCGTCGTGAAGACGGCTTTTTTGTGGCTGGCAGGAGCCATCAACGCCGGGTCAGCATCACCCCGGACTCCATGTGATGGGTCCACGGGAACTGGTCGAACATCGCGCACCGGGTGATGCGGTGGGTGTCGTGCAGTTGGGCGATGTTGGCGGCCAGGGTCTGCGGGTTGCAGGAGATGTACAGGATGTTGTCGAAGCGCCGGGTCAGCTCGCAGGTGTCCGGGTCCATGCCGGCGCGGGGCGGGTCGACGAACACGCTGCCGAACTCGTAGCTCTTGAGGTCGATGCCGTGCAGGCGGCGAAACGGACGCACTTCGTTCAGGGCTTCGGTCAGTTCTTCGGCGGACAAACGCACCAGGGTGACGTTATCCACCGCGTTTTCGCTGAGATTGCTCAACGCTGCGTTGACCGAGGTCTTGCTGATTTCGGTGGCCAGCACTTTGCGCACGCGGGTAGCGAGGGGCAGGGTGAAGTTGCCGTTGCCGCAATACAGCTCCAGCAAATCGTCCGGGCGATCGCCAAGCGCATCGTATGCCCAGTTGAGCATCTTCTGGTTCACCGTACCGTTGGGCTGGGTGAAGGCGCCCTCTGGCTGACGGAAACTGAAGGTACGGCCGCCGACGTCCAGTTGCTCGACCACATAATCGTGACCGATGACTTCGCGCTTGCCCTTGGAACGGCCGATGATGCTGACGTTCAGGTCCGTGGCCAGTTTCGAAGCCGCCGCGTGCCAGTGCTCGTCCAGCGGACGGTGATAGCACAGGGTGATCATCGCGTCGCCGGCCAGCGTGGTCAGGAACTCCACCTGGAACAGCTTGTGGCTCAGGGCCGCGCTGGCCTGCCATGCAGCCTTGAGCTGCGGCATCAACTGGTTGATGCGCAGGCTGGCAATCGGGAACTCTTCGATCAGGATCGGCGTGCGTTTGTCTTCCTGGGAAAACATCGCGTAATGACGCTCGCCGGCCTCGCGCCACAGGCGGAACTCGGCGCGCAGGCGAAAGTTTTTCAGCGGCGAATCGAAAACGGCTGGCTCGGGTGCATCGAACGGGGCCAGCAGGTCGCGCAAACGCGTGACCTTTTCTTCGAGCTGAACGGCATAGGCCTGGGAATCAAAAGTCATGCGTTGAACCAACCCAGCTTGATCACGAACAGGATCGACAGGATCACCAGCGCCGGGTTCAGTTCACGGCCGCGACCGGACATCAGCTTGATGGCGGTCCAGGAAATGAAACCGAAGGCGATGCCATTGGCGATGGAGTAAGTGAACGGCATCGCCAGCGCGGTGATTACGACCGGCGCGGCAACCGTGATGTCGTCCCAGTCTATTTCGGCCAGGCCGGATGTCATCAGCACGGCGACGAACAGCAGGGCCGGTGCGGTGGCGAAGGCTGGAACGCTGGCGGCCAGTGGCGAGAAGAACAGCGCCAGCAGGAACAGGATCGCGACGACGATGGCGGTCAGGCCGGTGCGGCCACCGGCACTCACGCCAGCGGCTGATTCGATGTAGCTGGTGGTGGTCGAGGTGCCCAGCAGCGAACCGGCCATGGCCGCGGTGCTGTCGGCGATCAGGGCGCGCCCCATTTTCGGCATGTGGCCGTCCTTGCCCATCAGGCCGGCGCGCTTGGCCACTCCGATCAGGGTGCCGGAGTTGTCGAACAGGTCGACGAACAGGAACGCAAAAATCACGCTGACCAGACCGATGTCCAGTGCACCCTTGATGTCCAGCTGCAGGAAGGTCGGGGCCAGCGACGGCGGCATCGACATCACGCCGCCGAACGGGGTGAAGCCCATCACGATCGACACGATGGTCACCACCAGAATGCCGATCAGCACCGCACCGCGCACGGCAAGGGCTTCAAGCGCGACGATCAGGGCAAAACCGAGGGTGGCGAGGATCGGCGCCGGTTGTTTCAGGTCACCGAGGCCGACCATGGTCGCCGGGTTGCTGACCACGATACCGGCGTTGTGCAGGGCGATCAGCGCCAGGAACAGGCCGATGCCGGCAGCGATCGCCGAGCGCAGCGGCAGCGGGATGCTGTTGATGATCCACTCACGGATGCGGAAGATCGACAGCAGGAAGAAACACACCGCCGAGATGAATACCGCGCCCAGCGCCACTTGCCAGGTATGGCCCATGTGCAGGACCACGGTGTAGGTAAAGAAGGCGTTCAGGCCCATGCCCGGTGCGAGGGCGATCGGGTAGTTGGCGATCAGGCCCATGACCGTCGAGCCGATGGCAGCTGCCAGGCAGGTGGCGACAAACACCGCGCCCTTGTCCATGCCTGTCTCGCCGAGGATGCTCGGGTTGACGAACAGAATGTAGGCCATGGCCAAAAAGGTCGTGACGCCCGCCAGAATCTCGGTCCGCACGTTGGTGTTGTGTGCCTTGAGTTGAAACAGCCTTTCCAGCATGTCTGCTCCCCGTGGCGCGCCGGGCGCCGTGAATGTATCGACCTCAACAGCAAAGCACAGGCAGCAGAACGCGCCTGGAAATTACTGTGGGCCGGAAAAAGCCGCGCATCATACCAGTAGCTTGGGAATATGGCTGCTTATGGTGGTGATCGTCGTCGATGTTTTGCGACAAAGCCAAGTGCGCCATACTGCGCGCTGGTTTTTTGGGGTGGATGGGTCCTGCATGAAAAAGCGTCTGGTTGCCGCCTTCGGAGTAGCGATGGCGTTGTTTTTCGGGGCTCAAACGGCCGTGGCGGCTTCGGCTCCGCCGCTGACGCAATTGAAAGTGCTCAAAGTCGCATCGCCGTCCTGTGGCGTCGAGAACATCGACGAAGGGCAAACCCGGACCCGCTGCGACCACAATGGCCCGAATATCACGGTGTACGTGCTGGAAGTGGGTTATGGGCGCGAGGCCCATGTCGCCCTGGACGGTTTCGAAGTGAATGGCACCCGCACACCGGTCTGCGCGTTCAAGAACGGCAACCTGACCAGTTGTACCCCGGGGGAAAAAACCGTCGGCTATTTGTATGCCCTTGATCTGGCAGGCAAGCAGGAAGGCACGCTGACCTTCAGCAACACTTCCATCAATGCGCCCGGCAATACGATGTCGACGCAGCTTTATATCCAGTAACCGCAGGTATTGAACAAGGGTCAGGAAAGCTGGCTACGCTTAAAAGATCACTCCGTGGACAGTACCCGATGACCTTTAGAGCCTTGATTGCCCTTGCCGAGGGTACCGACGACCTGCAAACCGTGACCCTGATCGACGTACTGCGCCGCGCCAGAATAGAAGTGGTGGTGGCCAGCATCGAAGGGCGGCGCATGCTCACCTGTGCCCGCGGTACTCGCCTGACGTCCGATGCGATGCTGGTGGACTTGCTGGCGCAACCCTTTGACCTGATCGCCTTGCCGGGTGGTGCGGTGGGTTCGCAGCACCTGGCGGCACACCAACCCCTGCAACAGTTGATCAAGGATCAGGCGGCAGCCGGTCGCCTGTTCGCCGGCATCGCCGAATCGCCCGCCGTGGCGCTGCAGGCCTTTGGGGTATTACGCCAACGGCGCATGACCTGCCTGCCTTCGGCCAGCCATCAACTGTCGGGCTGCTCCTTCGTCGATCAGCCGGTGGTGGTCGACGGCAATTGCATCACTGCCCAGGGCTCAGGCGCCGCTTTGGCGTTTGCCCTGGCACTGGTGGAGCAACTCTGCGGCAAAGCCATGCGCACGACGGTGGCGGGGGAGTTGTTGGTTTAGGTTGTTTCAGGCTTTCGCCTCTTCCTTCTCTTCATCTTTAGCCACGTGCATGCGATCGCGGCTGGCCAGTGTCGGGAACAGTTTGACCCACACCCCGGTCACCACCAACGTGCCGATCCCGCCCATGACCACGGCTGGCACGGTGCCGAACCAGTGGGCAGTCAGGCCCGATTCGAATTCTCCCAGCTGGTTCGAAGCACCGATGAACAAACCGTTCACGGCGCTGACCCGGCCGCGCATTTCGTCCGGGGTTTCCAGTTGCACGAACGAGGCGCGGATCACCATGCTGATCATGTCTGCCGCGCCCAACACCACCAACACCGCCAAGGAAAACCAGAACGAGGTCGACAGGCCGAAGGCGATGGTTGCCACACCGAAGATGCCCACGGCGGTGAACATCACCCGCCCGACATTGCGCTCCACGGCAAACCGCGCCAGTAGCAGTGACATCAGCAGCGCACCCACTGCCGGTGCCGAGCGCAACAGGCCCAGTCCCCAGGGGCCGGTCAGCAGGATGTCCTTGGCGAACACCGGCAGCAGCGCCGTTGCACCGCCCAAAAGCACCGCGAACAGATCGAGGGAGATCGCCCCGAGAATGTCCGGTCGACTGCGGATGAAGCGAATGCCCGCCAGCAGTGAATCCAGAGTGGCCTTGCCCTTGTTCAGCGGGGTTTGCCGGGCTGGCAGGTTGAGCATCAGCGAACAGGCGATGACATACAACAACACCGTCGGGCCATACACCCAGACGCTGCCGAAGGCGTAGAGCAAGCCGCCCAGGGCCGGGGCGACGATGGTTGCCGATTGCTGGGCCGATTGCGCGGCGGCCACCGCACGGGGAAACAGCGCGCTGGGCACGATGCTGGGCAGCAGGGCCTGGGTGGTCGGCATTTCAAAGGAGCGAGCGGCACCGAGCAGGAAGGCCAGGATGAAGATCATTTCCCGGGTGACATGGTCGGTCGCGCTGCCGATGGCCAGCGACAGGGCGATCAGAGCCTGCAAGGACTGGCAGATCGCCGCCACCTTGCGCCGGTCATAGCGGTCGGCGACGTGCCCGGTGTGCAGCATGAACAGCACGCGCGGAGCGAACTCGACCAGGCCGACCAGGCCCAGGTCAAGCACGTTGCCGGTCAATTGATACAGGTTCCAGCCGATGGCCACGGTGAGCATCTGGAAGCCGCTGGCGGTGAATATCCGGGCCAGCCAGAACGCAAGAAAAGGACGGTGGTGACGTAACAGCAAGGGCTCTTGGCTGGGCATCTGCGGGAAAATCTGGGGAGAGGGGAACGGCGAGATTAGCATCAACCTGTAACAGGAAGTTGCCATGACAAAAAATTTAGTTAGCTAGATACCTATCTTGAGAACACAGGAAACACTGTGGGAGCGGGCTTGCCCGCGAAGAGGGCGGCACATCCGGCATTGAAGTCGGCTGACACTCCGCCTTCGCGGGCAAGCCCGCTCCCACAGGATATGTGTTGCAGCAGATAACAAAGGCCATGAGGCAACTTGTCACGCGGCAAAAGACCACGCGGGTTATCCCCGAAAATGGGACTACTCTTTCAACGTTGATTGATCCAGATCAAGACCCGCAAAGGGAATTGATCCGGCGGCCGCAAGGCCAGACTCCCTGCGTTGTGATGCGTGCAGAAAAAGAACAAAAAGGGATTCGCCACACTCCATATCCGTGGGGGCCGTGGGTGCAGGCTTCCAGCCGGCAGCCGTACTACCTGACAGAGGAAGACTTATGTTCGGTTTAGAGGCACTTGATCTCGCCCGAATCCAGTTCGCGTTCACCATCTCGTTCCACATTCTGTTTCCGGCCATCACCATCGGCCTGGCGAGTTACCTGGCGGTACTCGAAGGCCTCTGGCTGAAAACCCATGACGACACCTACCGTGACCTCTATCATTTCTGGTCGAAGATCTTTGCCGTCAACTTCGGCATGGGGGTGGTTTCCGGCCTGGTAATGGCCTATCAGTTCGGCACCAACTGGAGCCGCTTCTCGGACTTCGCCGGTTCCGTGACCGGGCCGTTGCTGACCTATGAAGTGCTCACGGCGTTCTTCCTCGAGGCCGGGTTCCTCGGCGTCATGCTGTTTGGCTGGAACAAGGTCGGGCGTGGCCTGCACTTCTTCGCCACCGTGATGGTCGCTATCGGTACGCTGATCTCGACCTTCTGGATTCTCGCCTCCAACAGCTGGATGCAGACCCCGCAGGGCTTCGAGATCGTCAACGGCCAGGTCATCCCCACCGACTGGCTGGCGATTATCTTCAACCCCTCGTTCCCTTATCGCCTGATGCACATGGCCACGGCGGCGTTCGTGGCCACGGCCTTCTTCGTCGGTGCCTCCGCGGCCTGGCATTTGCTGCGCGGCAAGGACAACCCGGCGATCCGCAAGATGCTCTCGATGGCCATGTGGATGGCATTGATCGTGGCGCCGATCCAGGCGGTCATCGGTGACTTCCACGGCCTCAACACGCTGGAGCATCAGCCAGCGAAAATCGCTGCGATCGAGGGGCACTGGGAAAACAAAGGCAACGAGGCGACGCCGTTGATCCTGTTCGGCTGGCCCGACATGAAGGAGGAGAGGACCAAGTTTGCTGTCGAAATCCCGTACCTGGGGAGCCTGATCCTCACGCATTCCCTGGATAAACAGGTGCCGGCGCTCAAGGAGTTCCCGCCCGAAGACCGGCCAAACTCGACCATCGTGTTCTGGTCATTCCGGATCATGGTGGGCCTGGGCTTCCTGATGATCTTCACCGGGTTGTGGAGCCTGTGGCTGCGCAAGCGTGACACCCTCTACACCTCGCGGCCGTTCCTGTACCTGGCGTTGTGGATGGGGCCGTCAGGCCTGATCGCGATCCTCGCCGGCTGGTTCACTACGGAAATCGGTCGTCAGCCGTGGGTGGTCTACGGCCTGATGCGTACGGCGGATGCGTCGTCCAACCATAGCTTCATGCAGATGAGCATCACCCTGATCCTGTTTGTCGTGGTTTATTTCGCGCTGTTTGGCGCCGGTCTTGGCTACATGATGCGCCTGGTGCGCAAGGGGCCGAAGATCGACGAAGGCAAGGAAACCAACGACGGCGGCCCCGGCCAGAAGCGCACACCGGCCCGTCCGCTGTCCGCAGCCGACGACGATCACGTCGATGCCGACCACAGCCTGACCAAGGAGATTTGAATCATGGGTATTGATCTTCCGCTGATCTGGGCCGTGATCATCATCTTCGGCATCATGATGTACGTGGTCATGGACGGTTTCGACCTGGGCATCGGCATTCTCTTCCCGTTCATTCCGGGCAAGACCGATCGCGATGTGATGATGAACACCGTCGCCCCTGTCTGGGACGGCAACGAGACCTGGCTGGTGTTGGGGGGCGCGGCGTTGTTCGGCGCGTTTCCGCTGGCGTACTCGGTGGTGCTTTCGGCGTTGTACCTGCCGTTGATCCTGATGTTGATCGGGTTGATCTTCCGCGGTGTGGCCTTCGAGTTCCGCTTCAAGGCCAGGGATGACAAGCGTCACCTGTGGGACAAGGCGTTCATCGGTGGCTCGGTCACTGCAACGTTCTTCCAGGGCGTTGCGCTCGGCGCGTTCATCGATGGGCTGCCGGTGGTCAACCGGCAGTTCGCCGGTGGTTCACTGGACTGGCTGACGCCGTTCACGATGTTCTGTGGTGCGGCGCTGGTGGTGGCCTATGCGTTGCTCGGTTGCACCTGGCTGATCATGAAGACCGAAGGCAAGTTGCAGGAACAGATGCATGACCTGGCACGGCCACTGGCTTACGTGCTGCTGGCAGTGATCGGCATCGTCAGCATCTGGACCCCGCTGGCCCACACGGAAATCGCCGCACGCTGGTTCACCATGCCGAATCTGTTCTGGTTCATGCCGGTGCCGATCCTGGTGCTGGTGACGATGTACGGCCTGATCCGCGCCGTGGCCCGCAATGCGCACTACACGCCATTCCTGCTGACCCTGGTGCTGATCTTCCTCGGTTACAGCGGGCTGGGCATCAGCCTGTGGCCGAACATCATCCCGCCGTCGATCTCGATCTGGGATGCGGCCGCGCCGCCGCAAAGCCAGGGCTTCATGCTGGTGGGCACGCTGTTCATCATCCCGTTCATCCTGGGCTACACCTTCTGGAGCTACTACGTGTTCCGCGGCAAGGTCACCCATGAAGACGGCTATCACTAGCCTGTTGCACCCTGCACCTGTGGGAGCGAGCTTGCTCGCGATGGCGTCGGAGGCGACGCCATCAATCTTGAAGAGGATTGAAACGTTATGGCTGCCAAACATTCCCTGCACGACATTGAAGAAGCCGAAAAAAAGCCGCTGTGGCAGCGGCTCGGCTGGTTGGCGCTGATCTGGGTCGGCAGCGTGGGCGCCTTGTTCATCGTCGCCAGCCTGATGCGACTGTTCATGAACGCGGCCGGCCTGACCACGCACTGACATCTCTCCCGTAGCCTCAAGGCACGGTTTTATAACCCTCCGACCGGAGGGTTTTTTTTGCCTGTTACTTGCGTGCCTTGAGGATCACGAACTTCGGATTGGCCGCCACTTGCTCGACGCCGCGGAACAACCGCGCCAGCTTGCTGTGGTAACCCAAATGACGATTGCCGACGATGTACAGCGCGCCGCCCACGACCAGCGCTTCGCGCGCCTGCTGGAACATCCGCCAGGCCAGGAAGTCGCCAACCACTTGCTGCTGGTGAAACGGTGGATTGCACAGTACGACATCAAGCGATTGCGCTTCCTGGCCGGCCAGGCCATCGCCGGCACGCACGGTCACTTCCCGATCACCCAGCGCTGCGCGCCAGTTTTCGCGGGCCGATTGCACGGCCATGAAGGATTCGTCCACCAGGGTGTAGTGGGCTTCGGGGTTTTGCAGGGCGCTGGCGATGGCCAGAACGCCGTTGCCGCAACCGAGATCGGCGACCCGCGCCGTGCCGAGGTTTTTCGGCAGGTGTGGCAAAAACGCCCGGGTGCCAATGTCCAGGCCTTCACGGCAAAACACATTGGCGTGGTTGAGCAGTTCGATAGCCGGTTCATCGAGTCTGTATCGCGTCGGGTAAGGCGATACGACTGGCGTTTTGTCTTGAACCGTGGCAATCAATAGCCGCGCCTTCTTCACGGCCAACGAGGCTTGCACGGGGCCGATGTAACGCTCCAGCAAGTCTCCCGCCGCCCGGGGCAGATGCTTGATCATGGCCGCGGCAACCACTTGGGCGCCGGGTGCCAGTTGGCCTTGCAGGCGGATCAGTTGTTCTTCCAGCAGCGCCAGGGTTTTCGGTACACGAATCAGCACGCAGTCGAACGGCCCGAGAGGGACCTCGCTGGCGGGGATGCCCGGTACCGCATCAAACGCCAGGCCGTTGCGCACCAGGTTCTTTTCCATACCCTGGAAAGCCAGGAACGAATCACCGCTGCTGACCACCCGCACCTTACCCGCCAGGCTGGCGGCCAACGCGCCGAAACTGTCATTGAGCACCAATACCCGGGAGTCTGGCGCCGGCTGCTGTTCGGCCAGATGATTGAGCAGGTATTCATCGGCCGCATCGAAGGCTTGCAGCGGTTCGTTCTGCTGTTCGGGCTGACGGATCAGGTCGAGGCTGGCGAAGGGGGTTTCGAGCAAAGGCATGGGGTGGGGCTCTGGATTATCAACGGATGTCCCGCTGCCTGAAGGCGTTGGAGCGGGCGGAGCCGTCCGAGTGTACTGCGTCGGGAAGGACTACACGTCAACACTCAAGAAGGATCGCAAATGGTACGTTTTTTTACCTTGGATTGCCCGCAGGTTTTCCCGCCGCCGGGCGTTTTCAGATGGCTCCGGACCGGGCCGCGGCGATGACGGCCGCAATCTTGTTGTTGACGCCGAGTTTCTCGATAGCCCTGTGCACATGAAAGTTGACGGTGCGTTCACTCAAATTGAGGATCCTGGCAATTTCATAGGCCGTCTTGCCATCGGCCGACAGTTTCAGTACTTCGAGTTCCCGCCGTGACAAGGGGGAAGCCTTGGGGTGAGCCGGTTTTTTCGGTTGCATGGCGATCGCAAGAGCGTGCAAATGGCGACTGATGAATACCGAAAATCCGAGATTCTCGTACAGCTCATAGGCCGAGATCGGGCAATGGCTTCTGGCCAGGCTGAGAATGCTGTGCAGGCCGGTTTCCTCATCGTGGATCGCCTGGGACCAACCATGCTGCAAACCTTGTTGCTGTAACAACTGCCAGAGCCATGGCGTACTGGAAAAAAGCTCTTTGCTCCAGAGAACAGGCAACATTGAGTGATTGCAATGCGCTACTACTGGGTCTATTTGCGTGGCGTTGTTCTTTTCATATTGAATATTCCACTCATGGGGGAAATTGTTCAGGTTCACTGAACGGGTGTCGACCCCGACTGAGTTCGAAGTAATTGAAAATCCACAAAATTTATATCCCAGGTTTCTGGCGAAGTTGAGTGCGATTTGATAGGCCGTATTGATCTCTTGTGTATGCGCCAATTGCTTGAGTTGTGATTCTTTCCAGATCTCCATGGAATGTTCTCCATAAGTGCGTCTTTTTGTAAAAAATTGGATCCGAAATCCGGCACGTCACGAGTGTAGGGCAATTCCTACGGATATGGTGCGACAATTTTGCTCTTTGATTGTTGGAAAAGTGTATTTCAGGTTCTTAGGCTATCGATGAATTATAAGATGCCATGTGTCATTTTATATCTATGGTTGTTTGTGGTGTTTAGTAAGCGGTCACAGATGCACATTAATGCCACTACAAATTACCGGTGGTTACGCTGCTTCCTTTGCGGGACACTGGGGGTGTCTGTTGATTGGAGCCTTCCATGTCCGTCAGTGAAGAAAAATTTACGCGCCAGACCTTGCTCGAGGTGCATCCTCTGACTCCGAACCTGTTTACCCTGCGCGCCACGCGGGATGCGGGGTTTCGTTTTCGGGCAGGGCAGTTTGCCCGATTGGGCGTCACCAAGGCTGACGGCGGCACGGTATGGCGCGCCTACTCCATGGTGTCCTCGCCGTTTGACGAGTTCCTGGAGTTCTTTTCCATTGTCGTACCGGGCGGTGAGTTCACCAGCGAGCTGAGCCGTCTGGGTGTTGGCGATACACTGCTGGTCGACCGACAGGCCTTTGGGTATCTGACGCTTGACCGCTTTGCAGACGGGCGTGACCTGTGGTTGTTATCCACAGGCACGGGCCTGGCGCCGTTCCTGTCGATACTCCAGGACTTCGAAGTCTGGGAGCGATTCGAGCGGATCATCCTGGTCTACAGCGTTCGTGAAGCCCGGGAGCTGGCTTATCTGGAACTGATCGCAGGGCTGACGCAACGTGAGTATCTGGCGGAATACGCACACAAATTGCAATTCATCACCACGGTCACTCGTGAGCAGCATCCTGGTGCATTGAACGGGCGGATAACCACGCTGATTGAAAACGGCGAGCTGGAGCGCGTCGCCGGTGTAGCGCTGACGCCCGAGCATTCACGGGTCATGCTGTGCGGCAATCCGCAGATGATCGATGACACGCGCAAGCTGCTTAAACAATGGGACATGCACTTGAGCCTCAGCCGGCGACCGGGCCAGGTGGCGGTGGAAAACTTCTGGTAAGAAAAACGGCGCCTCAAAGGCGCCGTTTTCTTTCTGCCAATGCAGTCAAGGCCGGTTGTTCTGGGCCTTGAGCAAGTCACGGATCTCGCCCAGCAGTTCCTCTTCCTTGGTGGGGGCCGGCGGCAGGCTAGGGGCCACGGCCTCTTCGCGCTTCAGGCGATTGATGGCCTTGACGCCCATGAAAATAGCGAAGGCGACGATGACGAAGTCGATGATGGTCTGGATGAATTTGCCGTAGGCCAGCACCACCGCCGGGGTAGTGCCTTCTGCTGCCTTGAGCGTTATGGCCAGATCACTGAAGTCCACACCGCCGATCAACATCCCGATTGGCGGCATGATCAGGTCACCGACAAACGACGTGACGATTTTGCCGAAGGCCGCACCGATGATGATGCCGACGGCCATGTCGACCACGTTGCCTTTGACCGCGAAGGCCTTGAACTCGTTTAACACGCCCATAGGTTATTTCCTTGTTACAGATGAGGTTGATAGACGCAGTGTAAATCAGCAAATCGCATCCTGCTTGAATCAAGTGCCTGTTGTGCTTGCCGGCAATCGACCCTGGCTGTGTTGAAAAACTCACCGATCGATCGCATCTGCGGGGCGGCCAGCCCTTCTGCAGGGTAAGCAGGCGGCGTTTATATGAGCGAGCCAGGGTTGAGAGACAACAACTGAATCGTGATGTTGAAATTGATCCGGAAATTGGAAGTCAGGAAGTCGTGTTGAAAGTTAATGGTGCATATTGTGGTGCGAACTATTTAGTTAATTTTTTCTGTTTAATAATTTGTGTATTCTCAGAGTTGGCTCCGTGTTATGTGTAAGTGTATTCGTAGTTATGCATAAATAATGAGAATGAATAAATCTTGTATAAGTTTCAAGTCATGCGGTATGGCATATTGCTAGAGTTTGTTGGCCGTATTGAGAGAAAAACTTATACAAGGTTTCGTGAAGTGTGTATCTCAATATGCCTGGATTTAATCAGGATGTTTGAAGCCGTCAATGGGCTTGCGAAATATCTGGCCGCACTCGCGCACCCCAGCTGAGCTATCATCGCGTTTTTTTCCGGGAGTTCCGATGGCCAAGGCCAAGCGCATGTACGGCTGCACCGAGTGCGGCTCAACTTTCCCCAAATGGGCTGGCCAGTGTGGTGAGTGCGGGGCCTGGAACACGCTCACCGAAACCCTGGTGGAAAGCGGCGGGGCAGCCGCCCCCAGCGGTCGTACCGGCTGGGCTGGCCAGCAGGCGCAGATCAAGACCCTGGCTGAAGTCAGTGTCGAAGAAATTCCGCGTTTCTCCACCGCATCCAGCGAACTCGACCGGGTTCTGGGCGGAGGGCTGGTGGATGGCTCGGTGGTGCTGATCGGTGGCGACCCGGGCATCGGCAAGTCGACCATTCTGTTGCAAACCCTGTGCAACCTCGCCAAGAGCATGTCGGCGCTGTACGTCACCGGTGAAGAGTCCCAGCAACAAGTGGCCATGCGCGCACGACGCCTGGGGTTGCCTCAGGATCAACTGCGGGTCATGACCGAGACCTGCATCGAAGCCATCATTGCCACGGCCCGCCAGGAAAAGCCCAGGGTGATGGTGATCGACTCGATCCAGACGATCTTTACCGAGCAACTGCAATCGGCACCGGGTGGTGTATCCCAGGTGCGCGAAAGCGCGGCGTTGCTGGTGCGTTATGCCAAGCAGAGCGGTACGGCGATTTTCCTGGTGGGCCACGTTACCAAGGAAGGCGCGCTGGCTGGCCCTCGGGTGCTGGAGCACATGGTCGACACCGTGCTGTATTTCGAAGGTGAGTCCGATGGACGCCTGCGTCTGCTGCGGGCGGTAAAGAACCGTTTCGGTGCCGTCAATGAACTGGGCGTGTTCGGCATGACCGACAAGGGACTGAAAGAAGTCTCCAATCCGTCGGCGATTTTTCTGACCCGCGCCCAGGAAGAGGTCCCAGGCAGTGTGGTGATGGCAACCTGGGAAGGCACGCGGCCGATGCTGGTGGAGGTTCAGGCGCTGGTGGACGACAGTCACCTGGCCAACCCGCGTCGGGTCACGCTGGGGCTGGATCAAAACCGGCTGGCGATGTTGCTGGCGGTGCTGCACCGTCACGGTGGCATTCCGACCCACGATCAGGACGTGTTCCTCAACGTGGTCGGTGGGGTCAAGGTGCTGGAAACGGCGTCCGACCTGGCGTTGATGGCGGCGGTGATGTCCAGTTTGCGTAACCGGCCGTTGCCCCACGATCTGCTGGTGTTCGGTGAAGTCGGGCTGTCCGGTGAGGTGCGCCCGGTGCCGAGCGGCCAGGAGCGTTTGAAAGAAGCGGCCAAGCACGGCTTCAAGCGGGCCATCGTGCCCAAGGGTAATGCGCCGAAAGAGGCACCGGCAGGGTTGCAGATCATTGCCGTTACGCGCCTGGAGCAGGCACTCGACGCATTGTTCGAATAAACACTGACCTTGTGGGAGCGAGCCTGCTCGCGAAGGCGGTATGACAGACAACATCAGTGTTGAATGTGATGCCCTCTTCGCGAGCAGGCTCGCTCCCACACTGGATAGATGCCGGGCGGTCAGACTTCGATCAGGGCACCCAGTTCGCGCTCAAGCTCCTGCTGGTCGCCAAGGTTGAGCTCGATCAACCGCCGCAGGCGTTCGATGGACTCCAGGCTGATGTGCAGGCAGGCAAAGCCGAGTTGACCATGGTCGTCGTGGGTCAATCGCACATCCATGGTGATGTCGGCCTCTTCGCTCAGATGAATGTCGACCAGAAAATCCTGCCGTGGATTGCCCGACCACGGATCGGGTCGCTCGATCAGTAAACCCTTGAGCGACAGATCAACCAGCTTCACCGGCCAGGTGGATTCACCCTGACTCAGCTCGGTTCGGGCATCGAACGCAATACGTTTGAAGCGGCGACGTTCGGCAGGGTGCTCGATCATGGCGCGATCCTCGGAAATGTACGCTGACTATAGACCCGCCTGATCAAAGGCTGCCAGCGGGTGCCGGTGTCCAGACCAATGTCGGGGTATGGCCTTTGCCGTCAGGAGCGCTAAACTCGAGGTGGCTGTCTTTCTTGTCCACTCTGGCTGGAATAATAAAATGAAAAATAATAATAGCCCGCTACGCCATTTGCCTTGGCTGTTGCTGGCAATCGTAGGTGCGTGCGCCCTGGGTGTCGTGGCATTGCGCCGAGGCGAGGCAATCAACGCCTTGTGGATTGTGGTCGCTTCCGTGGCCATCTATCTGGTTGCCTACCGCTACTACAGTCTGTTCATCGCCAACAATGTCATGCAGCTCGATGCGCGACGGGCCACTCCCGCTGTACTCAACAATGACGGTCTGGACTACGTTCCGACCAACAAACACATTCTTTTTGGTCACCACTTCGCCGCCATCGCCGGTGCAGGGCCGCTGGTCGGCCCGGTGCTGGCCGCGCAGATGGGCTACCTGCCCGGTACGCTGTGGCTGATCGCCGGCGTGGTGCTGGCCGGTGCCGTGCAGGACTTCATGGTCCTGTTCATGTCCACCCGCCGCAACGGCCGGTCGCTGGGCGACATGGTCCGTGAAGAGATGGGTCGCATCCCCGGCACCATCGCGCTGTTCGGTTGCTTCCTGATCATGATCATCATCCTCGCGGTGCTGGCGCTGATCGTGGTCAAAGCCCTGGCCGAAAGCCCGTGGGGCATTTTCACGGTGATGGCGACCATCCCGATCGCGATGTTCATGGGCATCTATATGCGCTACATCCGCCCCGGTCGCATCGGTGAAATCTCGGTGATCGGCGTGCTGTTGCTGCTCGGTTCGATCTGGCTCGGCGGGCAGATCGCCGCGGACCCGGTGTGGGCCAAGGCGTTCAGCTTCACTGGCGTACAAATCACCTGGATGCTGATCGGCTACGGTTTTGTCGCGGCGGTGTTGCCGGTGTGGCTGATCCTGGCGCCGCGTGACTATCTCTCCACCTTCCTGAAAATCGGCACCATCGTCGCCTTGGCCATCGGCATCCTGATCACCATGCCCGAGTTGAAAATGCCGGCCCTGACCCAGTTCATCGACGGTACCGGCCCGGTATGGAAGGGCGGTCTGTTCCCGTTCCTGTTCATCACCATCGCCTGTGGCGCGGTGTCGGGTTTCCATGCGCTGATCTCTTCCGGCACCACGCCGAAACTGCTGGATAACGAAACCAACGCCCGCTACATCGGTTACGGCGGCATGCTGATGGAGTCGTTCGTCGCGATCATGGCAATGGTTGCCGCGTCGGTGATCGAGCCGGGCGTGTACTTCGCCATGAACAGCCCGGCCGCGGTCGTCGGCGGTGATGTGGTGGCGGTCGCGACAGCGGTCAGCAACTGGGGCTTCGCGATTACCCCGGAAGCCCTGCAAGCGGTGGCCCGCGACATCGGTGAAACCACCATCCTGGCCCGTGCCGGCGGTGCGCCAACCCTGGCGGTGGGGATCGCACAGATCCTGCACAGTGTCCTGCCGGGTGAAAACACCATGGCGTTCTGGTATCACTTCGCGATCCTGTTCGAAGCGCTGTTCATCCTGACCGCGGTCGACGCCGGTACCCGTGCCGGGCGCTTCATGCTCCAGGACCTGCTCGGCTCGTTCGTGCCGGCCCTGCGTCGCACCGAATCCTGGACCGCCAACCTGATCGCCACCGCCGGTTGTGTGGCCATGTGGGGCTGGTTGCTGTACCAGGGCGTAATCGACCCGCTGGGCGGCATCAACACCTTGTGGCCACTGTTCGGTATCTCCAACCAGATGCTGGCCGGTATAGCGCTGATGCTCGGCACCGTAGTGCTGATCAAGATGAAACGCCAACGCTACATCTGGGTAACCTTGGTGCCGGCGGCATGGCTGCTGATCTGCACCACCACCGCCGGCTTCATCAAGCTGTTCGATGCCAACCCGGCGATCGGCTTCCTGGCCCTGGCAAAAAAATACAGCGATGCCCTGGCCAATGGTCAGATCATCGCCCCGGCCAAGGACATCACCCAGATGCAGCACGTGATCTTCAACGCCTACAC
>NZ_JBKFTN010000022.1:0-116583 GCF_050432945.1 Pseudomonas sp. 18173 | reverse complement strand
GACCAAAAACCTGCTGGTGAGCTACGACATCAACCCGCTGGGCTTCTTCTAAAACCTGGGGGCGATGCAGGATGTTCCTGTGTCGCCCTTCAAGCTGCCATCGCGAGCAGGCTCGCTCCCACAGTGGATCCGGGTCAGTTCCCGACACTTAGCCCACAAGAGATCCCTGTGGGAGCGAGCCTGTTCGCGATGGCACCCTCAATGACACAGCACCCAAGGCCTGGCCGCTCTGGCACGGGCCTTGCGTACCCGTCATTCAGCGTTTAACCCAAACCGTCGTACCCGAAAGTCCAAAAGATCGAAAAAAAATAGAGAGGACTTATGACTACTTCTTCCACACAGCTCAAACCCACACTCGGCACCCTGCATTTATGGGGCATTGCCGTCGGCCTGGTGATTTCCGGCGAGTACTTCGGCTGGAGTTACGGCTGGGGTACCGCAGGTACGCTGGGTTTTCTCGTCACCGCGTTGATGGTGGCGACGATGTACACCTGCTTTATCTTCAGCTTCACCGAGCTGACGACGGCGATTCCCCATGCTGGCGGACCGTTTGCCTATAGCCGCCGGGCCTTTGGCGAGAAAGGCGGGTTGATCGCCGGTATCGCCACCCTGATCGAATTCGTCTTTGCACCACCGGCCATCGCCATGGCCATCGGCGCCTACCTCAACGTGCAATACCCGGAACTGGACCCGAAGGTCGCCGCCGTAGGCGCCTATTTCGTGTTCATGGGCCTGAACATCCTCGGCGTCAGCATCGCGGCCACCTTCGAACTGGTGGTCACCGTGCTGGCCGTCGCTGAACTGCTGGTGTTCATGGGCGTGGTCGCGCCCGGCTTCAGTTTCAGCAACTTTGTGCTCAATGGCTGGTCAGGTGCCAATGAGTTCACGATGGGCTCGATTCCTGGCATTTTCGCCGCCATTCCCTTCGCGATCTGGTTCTTTCTCGCGATCGAAGGTGCAGCCATGGCTGCCGAAGAAGCCAAGGACCCGAAACGCACAATCCCCAAGGCCTACGTCAGCGGCATTCTGACACTGGTGTTCCTGGCCATCGGCGTGATGGTGATGGCGGGCGGTGTCGGCGACTGGCGCCAACTGTCGAACATCAACGATCCGCTGCCCCAGGCGATGAAAGCGGTGGTCGGCAACAATTCGAGCTGGATGCACATGCTGGTGTGGATCGGCCTGTTCGGCCTGGTGGCGAGTTTCCACGGGATCATCCTCGGCTACTCGCGGCAGTTTTTCGCCTTGGCCCGTGCCGGTTATCTGCCTGCAGGCCTGGCCAAACTTTCGCGCTTCCAGACACCGCACCGGGCGATCCTGGCCGGCGGCGTGATCGGCATTGCGGCGATCTACAGCGATGGCCTGGTCAATCTGCAAGGCATGACCCTGACGGCGGCGATGATCACCATGTCGGTATTCGGCGCCATCGTGATGTACATCATCAGTATGCTGAGCCTGTTCAAGCTGCGTAAAACCGAACCGAACCTGGAACGCACCTTCCGCGCCCCGGGTTATCCGATCGTGCCGGGGATCGCGCTGTTCCTGGCGGTGGTGTGCCTGGTGGCGATGGCGTGGTTCAACACCTTGATCGGCCTGATTTTCCTTGGCTTCATGGCTGCCGGTTACCTGTACTTCCAGTTGACTGCCAAGCAACGTTCCGAGGCACCGGCAGACGCTATGCTCGAAGGCATCTGAATGCACCGGCACCGGGATTTTTGCCGGTGCCTGCCTTATCAAGGTGCACGCAATTCCCCTGCGGGAGCGAACCTGCTCGCTCCCACAGGAAAAGCAAATTGCAATAATTACTGGAGGACTCCGCCCCATGGCCGCATTCGCCCATACCGTCGGCGCCCAGACTTACCGCTTCGACAGCCTCAAGGAAGTGATGGCCAAGGCCAGCCCGGCACGCTCCGGAGATTTCCTGGCCGGCGTCGCAGCCCTTAATGACGGCGAGCGCGTCGCGGCACAGATGACGCTGGCCGACACCCCGCTAAGTCACTTCCTGCAGGAAGCACTGATCCCCTACGAATCCGATGAAGTCACCCGCCTGATCATCGACACCCACGACAAACAAGCCTTCGCCGTCGTCAGCCACCTCACCGTCGGCGGTTTTCGCGACTGGCTGCTCAGTGATGCCGCCGACGAACAGGTCCTGCGCGCCCTCGCCCCCGGCCTGACGCCAGAAATGGTTGCCGCGGTATCGAAGATCATGCGCGTGCAGGATCTGGTGCTGGTGGCGCAAAAAATCCGTGTGGTCACGCAGTTTCGCGGCACCCTGGGCCTGCGCGGTCGACTGTCCACGCGCTTGCAACCGAACCACCCCACCGACGAACCGGCCGGCATCGCCGCGAGCATTCTCGATGGTCTGCTGCACGGCAACGGCGACGCGATGATCGGCATCAACCCCGCCACCGACAGCATCGCCTCGATTTGCGCGATGCTGGAGATGCTCGACGCGATCATCCAGCGCTACGAGATTCCGACCCAGGCTTGCGTGCTGACCCATGTCACCACGTCGATCGAAGCGGTCAATCGCGGCGTCCCGCTGGACCTGGTGTTCCAGTCGATTGCCGGCACCGAAGCGGCCAACGCCAGTTTCGGCATTAACCTGAATGTATTGAAAGAGGGCTATGACGCCGGTTTGAGCCTCAATCGCGGCACCCTGGGCCAGAACCTGATGTACTTCGAAACCGGCCAGGGCAGTGCCCTGTCGGCCAACGCCCACCATGGCGTCGATCAACAAACCTGCGAAACCCGCGCCTACGCCGTCGCACGTCATTTCAATCCGTTTCTGGTCAACACGGTCGTCGGCTTCATCGGCCCGGAATACCTGTACAACGGCAAACAGATCATCCGCGCCGGCCTGGAAGACCACTTCTGCGGCAAATTGCTCGGCGTGCCCATGGGTTGCGACATCTGCTACACCAACCATGCCGAAGCTGACCAGGACGACATGGACACCCTGCTGACCCTGCTGGGCGTCGCCGGGATCAATTTCATCATGGGGATCCCCGGCTCCGACGACATCATGCTCAACTACCAGACCACCTCGTTTCACGACGCGCTCTATGCCCGTCAGACCCTGGGGCTCAAGCCTGCACCGGAGTTCGAGCAATGGCTGGCGAAAATGGGCATCTTCACCCAGGCGGACGGCCGGGTTCTGTTTGGCAGCAACCTGCCGCCAGCCTTCCGCCAGGCCCTGGCGCAACTGGGATGAGTAATGACATGGACAAACTACCCTTCGATCCCCACAACCCATGGCTGGAACTGCGGCGCCTGACGCCGGCGCGAATTGCCCTGGGCCGCACCGGCACCAGCATTCCCACCCACGCCCAGCTGGATTTCCAATACGCCCACGCCCAGGCGCGGGATGCGGTGCATTTGCCATTTGACCATGGGGGACTGCGCGCGCAATTGGCCGCACGCGGGCATGAAAGCGTTTTGCTGCATAGCGCGGCCATCGACCGGAACAGTTATCTGCAACGCCCCGATCTGGGCCGAAAGTTGAGTGCCGGGTCGGCACAGGTGTTGCGCGATTACACTTCGGCGCATCCCGGCGGAGTCGACTTGGTGATAGTGATCGCCGACGGCTTGTCGGCGCTGGCCGTTCATCGCCATGCCCTGCCCTTCCTGGCACGCCTCGAAGAACAGATTGCAGCTGAGGGCTGGACTGTAGCGCCGGTGATATTGGTGGAACAGGGGCGCGTGGCAGTCGCTGACGAAATCGGTGAACTGCTCGGCGCAAAAATGACCGTGATCCTCATCGGCGAACGCCCTGGCCTGAGCTCCCCGGACAGCCTGGGTTTATATTTCACCTACAATCCCAAGGTCGGCCTTACCGATGCCTACCGTAATTGCATCTCCAACGTGCGGCTCGAAGGCCTGAGCTACGGCATGGCGGCACACCGTTTGCTGTATTTGATGCGCGAAGCCTGCCGGCGGCAGCTGTCAGGGGTCAATCTGAAGGACGAAGCACAGGTTCAGACACTGGAGTCGGATGCGGGCGCCGACATGAAAGGTAATTTCCTGCTCGGCCCGCCGAATGCCTGAACCGCATCTGCATTGCACATTCGTACCAGTTTCAGGCAGGATCGTGGCGCGGCCGCCAAGGGTTTCCCATCGCCGTCAGAGACGCAAGACAGCCACTTGAAGATGAGACCTACCATGCGGATTATTCAAGCGACCCTCGAACACCTGGACCTGCTGACCCCGTTGTTCGTCAAATATCGTGAGTTTTATGGCTCCCTGCCGTATCCGGACTCGTCCCGGTCGTTCCTCGAAAAACGCCTGCGTCGCAAGGAGTCGGTGATCTACCTGGCGCTGTCCGATGACGACAGCAGCAAACTGATGGGTTTCTGTCAGCTGTATCCGAGCTTTTCATCGCTTTCGCTCAAACGTGTGTGGATCCTCAATGATATTTATGTCGCCGAGGATGCCCGCCGCCAGTTGGTGGCCGACCACCTGATCCGCACCGCAAAAAAAATGGCCAAGGAAACCAATGCCGTGCGCATGCGTGTTTCCACCAGCAGCAACAACGAAGTCGCGCGCAAAACCTACGAATCCATCGGATTCAAGGAAGACACCGAATTCAAGAACTATGTGCTGCCGATCAGCGACGAACTCTGAATCACCTGCACCTGTGGGAGCGAGCCTGCTCGCGATGGCAACGACTGGATGACGCGGTCCTGCGCGGTGACGGTATCGCGAGCAGGATCGCTCCCACCTGCTCGTTATCAAACATCAGCTCTGTCATGACATTCCCCGCTACAATCTCGACGCGATTTTCACCTCTCGCTTCGTATAATCCTGATCTTCCCGGCTTGTAAGAAAAACTACCCCTATTAGTAGTCTTACGCGAAGTCATCCGCACAGGCCTGCTGAGTTAGGCCGTTACCACAGGTGCTTTCCATGGATTTCAACCCGATCGACATTGTCCTGCATCTCGACGTCTACCTCGACATGCTCGTAACCAACTACGGGGCATGGATCTACGCCATCCTGTTCATGGTGATCTTCTGTGAAACGGGCCTTGTGGTCATGCCCTTCCTGCCGGGCGACTCCCTGCTGTTCATCGCCGGTGCCGTGGCGGCCGGTGGCGGCATGGACCCGGTACTGCTCGGCGGCCTGCTGATGCTGGCGGCGATTCTGGGTGACAGCACCAACTACATCATCGGACGAACGGCGGGTGAAAAACTGTTCAGCAATCCGAATTCGAAGATCTTCCGCCGCGACTACCTGCAACAAACCCACGATTTCTATGACAAGCATGGCGGCAAGACCGTGACCCTGGCGCGCTTCCTGCCAATCATCCGCACCTTTGCACCGTTCGTCGCCGGCGTTGGGAAAATGCCTTATCCGCGCTTCTTCGCCTTCAGCGTCTTCGGTACCGTCCTGTGGGTCGGCGGCCTGGTGACGCTCGGCTACTTCTTCGGCAATGTGCCGTTCATCAAGAAGAACCTGTCGCTGCTGGTAGTCGGCATCATCCTGCTTTCGCTGGTGCCGATGATCATTGGCGTGGTGCGTAACCGCCTTGCGGGCTCGAGTTCCAAAGCCGAATCGCGCTGACACCATGTGGTCCTTGAGCGCCTGGCGTCGCCGGCGCACCCTGGCAAAGCACCCGATTGCCGATGACATGTGGCAACGGGTGCGCCATCACCTGAGCTTTCTCGATGGCATCAGCGTCGCCGAAGACCAATGGCTGCGTGAAGCCTGCGTGCTGTTCCTCGAAGACAAGCACCTGACTGCCCTGCCCGGCGTCGAATTGCATCAGGAACAACGCTTGCTGCTCGCTGCCCAGGCGCAACTGCCGCTGCTGAACCTCGGCGACCTGAACTGGTATCAGGGCTTCCACGAAATCATTCTCTACCCCGACGACTTCCTCAGCCCGCAGCGCCATCGCGATGCCAGCGGCGTCGAGCACGAACGGGACGCCGAGCACAGCGGTGAAGCCTGGCAGCAAGGCCCGATCATCCTCGCCTGGCCGGGCGTGATGGCCAGTGGTGGCTGGGAAGGCTACAACCTGGTGATCCACGAACTGGCGCACAAACTCGATATGCTCAACGGCGTCGCCAACGGCCTGCCGCCGTTGCATCCCGACATGCGGGTCAGCGACTGGGCCAATGTCATGCAAGAGGCCTACGACGACCTCGACCGGCAACTGGAACGCAATCCCGATGCCGAAACGGCCATCGACCCGTATGCCGCCGAAAACCCTGCCGAGTTCTTTGCCGTCACCAGCGAATACTTCTTCAGCGCCCCGGACTTGCTGCACGAGGCTTATCCACAGGTGTACCAGCAGTTGAAGCTGTTCTATCGCCAGGACCCGCTGGCGAGGCTGGAGCAACTAAAGGCGCATGACCCTGTCTATCAGGCACACCAGTAAGCGCCATACGACTTCTGGTACGTGGCGTCGACCCAGGAATATGCCTATAATCGCCGCCACTTTTTGGTCAATCCGGCCAAGTATTTCTGGTCAACTAACGGGGGCAACGCCCAATGAGCTACAGCAAGATTCCGGCTGGCAAAGACCTGCCGAACGACATCTACGTCGCGATCGAGATTCCGGCCAACCACGCGCCGATCAAATACGAAATCGACAAAGACAGCGATTGCCTGTTCGTTGACCGTTTCATGGCCACCCCAATGTTCTACCCGGCCAACTACGGTTACATCCCGAACACCCTGGCTGACGACGGTGATCCCCTCGACGTGCTGGTTGTGACCCCTTACCCGGTTGCTCCAGGTTCGGTGATCCGCGCTCGTCCGGTCGGCATCCTGAACATGACCGACGACGGCGGCGGCGATGCCAAAGTCATCGCAGTCCCACACGACAAGCTGTCCCAGCTGTACGTCGACGTGAAGGAATACACCGACCTGCCAGCCCTGCTGATCCAGCAGATCGAGCACTTCTTCGCGAACTACAAAGATCTCGAAAAAGGCAAATGGGTGAAAATCGAAGGTTGGGACGGTGCAGACGCCGCCCGCGCCGCGATCACCAAGTCGGTTGCTGCCTATAAAGGCTAAAAAGCAGCCGCGAGCTTCAAGCTCCAGGCTTCAAGAAAAACCCCGGGTGATCCGGGGTTTTTTGTGGGCGCCAGACAAGCACATTAAACACAGCGTTTAATCATGCTCAATCCTGGTTTTTGCGCGTTTAAAATTCCCCAAGAGCGTCTTACATCCGGTCGTAAATTTCCCGCGAAATTTGAACGAGGCGTTTATTCAAACCCTTACCAGCCGCCAGTAGACTCGTGTTCATGAAAAAGAACACTAGCGGCCCACGCTTTAAAGCGCTCCTCGAAGCAGCGAACATCACGACCACCGGATTTGCCGACTTTCTGGATACGGCTCCGCAAAATGTACATAACTGGTACACCCGTGGCGTGCCCGCCCACTGCATGGAAGAAGTCGCCAGAAAGCTCTCCGTCAGCAGCGACTGGCTGAAAACCGGTGAAGGCTCGAAGGACGCCCAACACCTGCGCCTGCTCGACGAATCCGGCGACACCTTCGACGCCCAGACCATCCGCGGCGTCTACACGGTCATCGAGCCTGTCGACGTCGAACTGCCCTTCTATACAGAAGCTTTTACCGCCCCGGGCTCCAACAAAACCCACGTCATAGAAGACCCCAAACAATCGATCCGCCTGCCCCGCAGCCACCTTGATTCCCTGGAAATCAACCACGCAGACGCCATCTGCGCCCTAATGAGCGGTAACAGCATG
Organism: Pseudomonas sp. 18173; assembly: GCF_050432945.1. Classification (NCBI taxonomy): domain Bacteria; kingdom Pseudomonadati; phylum Pseudomonadota; class Gammaproteobacteria; order Pseudomonadales; family Pseudomonadaceae; genus Pseudomonas; species Pseudomonas sp. 18173. The sequence continues at coordinate 108,865 of NZ_JBKFTN010000022.1, read as the reverse complement.
GGAGAGAAAATTGAAGACGGTTCGACCCTGGCGATCGACCGAGGCCTGACCCAGATCATCGATGGCGAGATCTACGCCATCGAACATGACGGCATGCTACGCATCAAGTACCTGCACCGATTACCGGGCAACTCCCTGCGACTGCGCAGCCACAACCGCGACGAGTACCCGGATGAAATCTTCAGGCCCGCACAAATCGAAGAGCAGAACATCAGGGTGCTTGGCTGGGTGTTCTGGTGGTCGACCCTGAATAAACGACGGCCGACGGTGCCGTTTCTTTAAGCCCCGCAGAACACCCGTTACCGCCCCACCCGATCGGCCGGGCGGCTCTGCCTCGCACTTCCCGCTGGGAATTTCCCTCAAACCTGCGTATGCTGCGCCCCACATTTGCGCATCGACCCGCCTTGCGGCTCAGATGCACTGACCTGGCAGATGACTTTCTCACCAGGTCCCACAGCCGGACGCAAGATCCGGGTGTACGTTTTGAAGGCTGGCGCGGTTTACCAAAAATGATCCAAGCCAGTCCCCGNACCTGGCAGATGACTTTCTCACCAGGTCCCACAGCCGGACGCAAGATCCGGGTGTACGTTTTGAAGGCTGGCGCGGTTTACCAAAAATGATCCAAGCCAGTCCCCGAGAAGCCGGCCACAAGCCGGCTTTTTAATGCCTTTTCGGTCAATAATTTATGGGGTTTCGCTCAGAACCTCCAAAATGACCCACACTTTGACCCCCACCAAAGCGCGTGCCTGGCATTTTTTGTTCCCCACCTGGATCACCCAAGCGCAATTTGACGCTCATGGCCGATGCGACACTGGTGGCGCGGCCTTCTGCTCATCCTAACGATGCTTAGGCGAGGGGTGCCGTTCGCCCATGGCCAGCGGCGCCGAATCAAGCGAGCAAATCGTCATCATCAGCCGCTCTGGCCACCTGATGCGCCTTATCGACCGCCTTGGAGTGTTGCACCTCATCGGCTTGCATCACCCGGCGCATGCCTGCGGTCAGACCCAAGGTGCGGGCATAGCGAATGACTTCCTGTTCACGAGCCAGCTTGAGTTGGGCACGCGGCGAGATGACCGAGTAACCGCCAGCGTTGGTGACAACATCGCCTTCGACCTCGATCATGCGGTCCATTTCCTCAAGCGCTACGACTTTAGCCGCCAGCCGCTTCGCAAGATCGATTTCGAACGGCTGCCAGCTGCTAATTGGTCGCGTGAGAATGATCGACTCCAGCACCTCGCGTTGCCGCGATTTAGCACCATAACCGATCAGCACCGAGGTCAGATCGAACGGCATCTGCATGGCTTCGGCCCGGTTTTCTCTCTTGTCCATGCCGGAACGCTTTTCCGAGGGATGGCGCTTGTTGCTGGGCATTTTCTTGACCTCCACCAGTGTGCATTGGGGCTGATCGGGTAGCTTTAGAGTTGACCGAACGATCAGAAATCAAGGGTCGATTTTCTCCGACCTTAAACAAAAGCGAGTATCCAGCCCGCTGGAAAGGTGTTCGCGATCTTTCGCTGACCGCCCCCCCCCGTCATCGACGGGGCCCACCATCCCTGCTCACTCGCATGCGTTTCTTGACTGACCGATAAGTCAACAATCAAGCATAGCCTCATGATCATGCAGGCCCGGGCTGTGCTTTGCACTCGACCAAGCCCACGACGGTGGCCCACCTAACCGTCACGCTCGCGCAGCATTTCGCTGCTCATCCAGTGATCGCGAACCGGGTAATGAGGCTCAGGGAACAGCGACGTTTCAGCCTGTTTCGCGAGGTGCGCTGAAATGAGTTTCTTCAAAGGCCTAGGGCCAACGCTGGTACATAAATGCCCAAGCATCTTTTGCAGGATCAGCGACATTATCAGCGTCTGCTCTGGGGTGAAGTCATCGCCGAAATGACGCGGGATGGCTTCCTGCGAAACAACGTGATGAACCGTGTCCTGAATCTCGCGCCAGATAAATGATGCCAGCGTTTCCAGCCTATCCGGACTCAAACGGATGTATTCGAGCGGGTCTTTTTTCATGCAACCTCCACGGCTGGCTTGGGCGGGCCAGCCCGCGAGAAAAGCCCCAGGGTCGAGCCGGAGCAAAGGGCAGAAGATGAAGCGGATCAGGCAGCCCGGCGGGCAGGCTCAGCCAGTTCGACGCCGTGGAGCTTCGCCCAGTACCCACACTCGATGTCAACATTGCCGCCATTTAGGTCTGGAGCAGTTCCAGCGCCTTGGCGACCGATACCGGCTCGTCCTTGGAGTGCGGAGCATCGTAAGCGGGCCACACTTGGCCACAGGTGCCACCAGCAGCTGCGCGCACCGCCAGTTCGTGGATTACTTCGGCGGCCACGACACGATGCAGACGAACGTAACCATTGGCATTCAGCAGCGGTTTCAGTTCGGTGAACAGCGCGTTGTAGATGATGCGCGGTTCTGCCGTTACTGGGTCAATGGCGACGATGACGGCGCGGTCGATATGGTGCTGCGTTCTCGGGTTGAACTTCGGCACGTCGCGGTCGAAACCCATCCGGGCAATGGACTTGACGCTAACCCGTTCGCCGTTTTTGGCGATCACGTCGAAGCCAGATTGATGCACGACAGTAGGCAACTGGCCGTTCAGTTCGCCGGCAACATGCAGTTCAGCCATGCGGGCGATCACACCGGACAGTTCGCCGATCTCGACACCGCTTTCCAATTCGGCGCGGATCACGGCTTGATACTGAAGGACACGGGATTGCAGGGTCATGCCGCTTACCTCGATTAGGGAAATCTACCCCCTCAAGTATATTGTCCCAAGGCTGGCGGTATGCGGTATTGATCCAGGGCAGACACGCGGCCTCCGCGTGAACAGACCGTCACGCTGCAGAAGCTGGGCAATTGCGCAGACTTGCCCACCCATTTGTATTCGACCGGACCAGTCATTTGCATAGGATTTGACTAGCAGAGGCGACCCAAAGGGGCCGTTCACGACTGGCAGTTTTAAGCTCAAGGTCGCCTCCTAGAGACGCGGCTACCGCTGGACCTACTTCGCTTTTGACCAGCCCGTATGAGTTGGCTTCGCCCTGGAAAAAAAGACTTTTCTCCCCAGCGGGCATGGGATATATAACCATCCCCCCCCATTCGTGGGCTTACAGTTCCGGCCAGCACCCGACCACTTCTTAGCGGAAGCTGCAATCCCAAGCCATCACCACCCTCAATCGAAAATCGGGCCCAGGCGCTTGCGGTTTAACTCGCTCATGAACAAGCCGTAGATATGGTCGTACTCCTTGGCTTTGGTTTCGATTGCCATGACTTTGTGGAACCGGATGGAATCAGCCACGATGACGAGTTTGGCCGCTGGCCCAAATGGATTGTCGGCTGGCACGGCTTTCGGCACAGGACCGCCTGCCGGGTCAGGGTTGGCAGGAGGGACGTAGGAGAGCCGACTAGCTTCAGGGAAAAGAACCACGTTGGTCCCTACCTCGCCCGTTTGGACGGAGGGGAACACCAGCCCATCCACATACTTACCGAAACGCAGCCGCAGGTACTCGAAGACGACCTGCGTCGACAGGTAGCTCAACTCGTCGTTTCGCGCTTTGGGTCGAGACATCTTCTTGACCAACGATCCCAAGAAAACCTTCCGATGCAGGGAGTCGCGGAACCCCTCATCTAGCAACGTAAGCTCCGGGGGCACCACGCGGTCCAGTGCTGTGAGGTCCAGCAGCTTCAGCTCACTGATAGGTGTCAGGGCAGCACTGACCACGTGATCGCCTGTGATGGAGCGGATTTCACTGAGGCAGGTCTCTCGCTCCAATGCGCAATACAGAGCTGAAATGCCATTCGGGGTCATCCGCTGGCTGCTGGCCAAGTTTCTAGGCGTGGGGCCGAACTGGCCGGCGGGATCGCCGATGATCTCCTCCGCCTGCTTTTGGTTCTGGGCGAGACGGGCCCGGTAGAGCCGCTCGCCCTGGACTATGGTCCGCACCACTTCTGGCTTGAGCTCACTGCCGTCAGTCACCAGCAGTGAAAAGACTGAATCAAGGAACTTGTCGGCTCCGGTATTGAAGTAGCGGTGCTTGTAGTGGACATCGTCCACGAACTTCTTCCAACGTTCCTCGTAGAAGTTTTGCTCCAATGTACCGTCATCCCCGTAGAAATGCGTTTCGTTGGTCTCGTCATCAATACTGAATTCACGCGGAACGCCATCGTACAAATCGTCAAAGTAAGGCTCTTCACCAAGATCGAACCACTCCGACAGGACGATCCCGATATCCGAAACGGCGATGAAGTCCGATCCACACTCATACAAGAGGCCGAGCTCGTAGTGGGACAGGTCGTCCTTTCCTGCGACGTTCTCTGCGACGCGTTCGTAAACGTAGTCGAACAGCCGCTTCGACTCGATGGTTTGCCCGTGACGGCCGCAGTACCTGCAATCGGCCTCTGCCCCGTGCGTGTCAAACAGCTTTTTCAGTGGAGCCGGTGTTACGCAATCAACGCAAATCATAGGTACTTCCCGAATCTCGTTCTTCTTGGCCGTCTGCGGATGCGTCGGCGATTTGTCACGTTCACAGCAGATCGCCAAGTACCCATTCCCACAACAAGTTGTCTAAATCAAGGCTCTTTGATGGTGCCCAGCGCGGTTTCAGGGGAAAAATAGATAGCTTGGGCTCCATGTGGTCCGCGACTCGCGCCGCTATGTCATACAGCCATCTTAAGGCTTGAACCCTGCGGTTCCAATCACTTCGCGTCTCGTTAGAGGCTGGTCGGCGGAGCCTGCGGAGCCAGTCGCCGCTTGCCTTGCAAGGGGGTCATGGTGTCAAATCACCGGCTGCCTTGGGGGCAGGTTTCTGCTTCATTTTTCGAGGACAAGGCTAACACCATGCCGACATTGCACTGGGTGGGGAAGGATCAAGTCCGTAACCATCATCGGGATGTAACCTATCGAGTTCTGCGCGAGCAATTCACTTTTTCAGCTCATGAAAGCCTGCCGAAGAACAGCTTAGATAACAAGATTATCCACGGCGATAATCTGGAAGCTCTCAAAAGCTTGCTGCCTGAATATGAGGGGAAAGTAAAATGCGTTTACATCGATCCGCCCTACAATACAGGCAATGAAAATTGGGTCTACAACGACAACGTTAACGATCCACGAATAAAAAAATGGCTAGGGAAAGTCGTTGGCAAAGAAAACGAGGATATGAGCCGCCAAGATAAATGGCTCTGCATGATGTATCCACGTCTAAAACTTCTTCATCGACTGCTTTCCGAAGACGGATCAATCTGGGTTTCGATTGATGACAACGCGGTAGGTATCCTTCGTCCGGTTTTGGATGAGATATTCGGCGTTGGGAATTTCGTGACCTGTGTGATTTGGGAAAAAGCGGATTCGCCTCGAAATTCCGCGAGCCAATTCTCTACAGACCATGACTACATTCTGGTCTATTCGAAACGTCCCAATTGGGTTCCTGCTCGGCTGGCTCGTACTGCTGAATCTGACTCCATCTACGACAATCACGACAACGACCCCAACGGTCCTTGGATTGCTGGCGATCCCTTTGCGAACAAGCCCTATTCGAAAGGGCTTTTCACAATAACGGGTCCTACTGGACGTGAGTTTTCTCCACCTCCGGGGCGGTTCTGGCGTGTTTCTGAGGAAAGGTTGCGCGCTCTCGATGCTGAGGGTCGAGTCTGGTGGGGGCCAACCGGCGATGCTCGCCCAAGCATCAAGAGGTATCTCAATGAGGTTGGCGACTTGGTTCCCCGTACCTTGTGGAAAAAGGAAGTAGGTAGCAATCGCAGCTCGAAAAATGAAATGCGGGCTATCTTTTCCGGCTCTTCGTCCTTCGACACGCCAAAGCCTAGTAGCTTAATCGGTCGAATTTTGGACATTGCTGCTGATAGCGATTCGATCATTCTCGATTCCTATGCAGGGTCTGGAACGACTGGACATGCCGTTTTGAAGGCGAACGCTCAAGATGAGGGCAATCGACGTTTCATCCTGATTGAGATGATGGATTACGCCGAATCTCTTACCGCTGAACGCATCAAGCGTGTTGCGAATGGCTATGGCGAAGAGAACAAGCCTGTGGCGGGGCTTGGTGGTGGTTTCACCTACTACTCCCTTGGCGAACCGCTGTTCGTGGAATACGGCAACCTGAACCCTGCTGCCGGAATCGACGCGATCCGTAGCTATGTCGCGTGGCAGGAAGGAATCGTTGAGGGGGCTGGTTCGTCGTCCGCTGAAAGCCAGCACCGCTTTTGGCTTGGCGAGGCAAATGGTTTGCGAGTCTTCTTCGCCTATGAAGAACACTCGGTCACAACGCTGGACTTAGAGCTTCTGGCTGAGCTGGTGAAGGTAGCTGGACCTGTACTGGTTTACGCTGACCAGTTGGCTCTTGGCGAGGATTTCATGCGTCGGCACGGCATAGGCTTCAAGAAAATTCCACGCGACATTGCTCGACTCTGAGGATTTAGAAAATGCAATTGAACACTTATCAGAGTCAGGTCATTGAGGATCTTGAGCTGTTCCTTCGTCGCTGGACCGCTTGTGATGACCCTCAGCTAGCTTATCGCGCTCATTGGGATGCGCTGGGCGCGACCAAAATGCCCGGCTATCAGCCAGCTCCGCATGGCGCTCCACAAGTGTGTGCGAAGGTCCCGACTGCAGGTGGTAAAACTTTCATCGGACTCCATGCGGTTTCGAGCATTTTCAATGCGCTCCAAAAGCGTCAAGGTGATGCTCGGTTGTGCCTATGGCTCGTTCCGTCGTTGTCCATTCTTGATCAGGTTCTACGGGCGCTACGTAATCCGACACATCCTTACCGACAGGCGCTGAATCGTCTGTTTGAAGGTCGTGTCAGCATCATGGATAAGCGCGATCTTCTGTCTGGATTCCTTTCAAGGGATGAGGTGGAAGACGGGCTTGTCGTTGCTGTGCTCACCTATGACAGCCTGAAAGCTCGCAACAAGGATGATCGAAAGCTTTACCAAGAGAACAGTGCTCTGGATGACTTGGCGTCCACGGCTGTGGCGGTAGGTGAGGGCGTAGACCCGTACTCACTGGTCGCCTCGATGGCAGGCTTGAAGCCAGTAATCATCGTTGATGAAAGCCACAACGTGACTAGTAGCCTGTCCCAAGACATGCTTCGCAACCTCAATCCAAACTTTGTATTTGAGCTGACGGCTACCCCACGAACCGGCGCGAATATCATCAGCTTCGTTGACGCCTTGGTGATGCGTGACCAACACATGGTCAAGCTCCCGGTCATCGTCAGAAACCTCCCAAGCCGGACCTCTGTCATTGCTCATGCAATTGATTTGAGGGCACGTCTGGAAGCTGAGGCGAAGGCAGAAGAGCAAACTGGTGGTGCGTACATCAGACCAATCGTGTTGCTGCAGGCTGAAAGCAAAACCAAGGCGGATGCCAAAACCTTCGAGCTGGTGAAGGCTGAGCTGCTAGAGCACGGGATTGCCGAAGACTGGATCAAGATCAAGACTGCGGACAAAGATGAGTTGAGCGGTCTTGACCTCATGTCCCCGTCCTGCCCGGTTCGATTCATCATCACCGTGAATGCCTTGAAGGAAGGGTGGGACTGCCCATTTGCCTACATCCTGGCGACTCTGGCTGACAGGTCATCTGCGGTGGACGTGGAACAGATCCTTGGTCGAATTTTGCGACAGCCATACGTTCGCGCTCATGGTCACGAACCGTTGAACATGAGCTACGTGCTGACGGCTTCCAGTGTCTTCAGCCAGACGTTGGAAAGGATTGTTGTCGGTCTGAACAGGGCTGGTTTCAGCCGTGCAGATTTCAGGACTCCTGATCTCATTTCGAACGATTCCAAGCCAGTTTTCCAGACGACAAAAACGGTCACGCCTGAGCCGACAAAGCCTCAACTGGGACTGTTCATTACGAAGACTTCTGAGGGTGGTTCAGAACCCTTCGAGCTGTCATCGAGCGGTGGCAGTGAACAGAGTGGGGAAGACTTCCTTAAATCGACGTTGGAGGCTGCGCGCCAAGCCAATGCAGAGCTGGTAGCTGCTACGGCTACCAACGGTGGCCAGCACATCCCAAATGACGTGAGAGGCGCAATGGAACTGTTCTCGCTCCGACCTGAATTCGTTGCAGAGATCAAGGATCTCAAGCTTCCCCAGTTCTATCGGAAAGCGCCCGCTGGGTTGATTTTCGCTGACGAAGACGGCGGCGTTCTACTCGACAAATCTCAGTTGCTCGACCATGAGTTTCGCCTAGCAGATTGCGACGTGAACGACTTCGCGGTTGCACCTGTGAGCGGCGATTTGGTGAAACTGGATCTGCTTCGCGTGGGTAGCTCGCAAGGTGACTACGAACCTACGAAGATTCAGTTGAAAGACAACGAGATCCGCAAGCTAAAGGACTATCTCTCCAGCTTGGATTCCGAAGGCAAGCGGCGTCAGCTCACTGGTCTGGTGGGTAACTGGCTCGGCAAGATGCCGCCATTGGCTGAGGCTGACCTGCAGGCGTACATCCGCAAGATCCTAGCGAGGCTGAGTGCTGGTCAACTGGATGAAGTGCTTGAACAGCAGCATGCCTACGTTGAAAGTATCAAGCAGCGTGTTCGTAGCGAAATGCTGGGGTTCTCGCGTAGGCGCTTCAAGCAGTGGATCGACCTCAACAAGGTAGATACGCGCCCTTCCTACCAACTGCCATTGGAGATCGCCCCAAGGCAGAAGGCCCCTGTCGCGGCGGACAACTCACTGTACGTCCGTGAAGAGAAGGGCAATGGACTTGAAGAGAGAATGTCGGAATTTCTGTCGGACTGTGAAAACGTCCGGTGGTGGCACAGAAACTCTAGCGGTCGCGGGTTCGTCCTGAATGGACCAATCAACCACTACCCTGATTTCGTCCTGAAATTGCACTCTGGACTGATCATCCTTTTGGAAACCAAAGGCGGTGATCGTGATAATTCTGATTCTTCCGCCAAAATCGAGCTTGGGAAGTATTGGGAAAGATGTGCAGGGCGTGATTACCGTTATCTGATGGTTTTCGAGCACAGCCCTTTGGAAGGTGCGTATTCGTGGGCAGATGCCTGTGAATTGCTGAAAAACCTATAGCTGTAAAAGCTTTTGAAAGTAAAGCCGACTCTGTGTCGGCTTTTCTATTTCTGCAGTATTAACAGTCACAAGGGGAAGGGGACGGCTATGAGGCGTGGCCCGCTGAAGTGGAAGCGTTCCACAATCCGAATACAGCACAGAACTGCTGCCTGAGGTCATTCAATGGAGAGAAACTGACGGTTCCATCGAGTACGCGTCAGATTTCGAGGTAACTGAATCTCCCCTGGTTTCCTAGACAGCTTACGTCGGTGCTGCAGATGCCTTACGACCTCGTCAGCCGTTGAACCGAACATGCATGGCATAGGTGCTCTCAGGATCCTCGGATACCTGCCAGACACTGCTCCCGGCCGCCCTTAATCGCCCGATCAACAGCGGATGGGGATGCTTAGCACGACCGGTAGCCGCGCAGGCAACCATCACGACGTTTCTCAGGCGGTCAATGACCTCATCATGAATGCTATTGTTACTACCGTGATGAGGTAACACGAAAACCTCAACGCGCTGGATCAGCTGTTTATAGCGTCTGAGCCACTGCGTTCGTGTTTCCTTAATGTTTAGGTCGGCATCGCCCGTACACAGCCATGCTCCTCCACGATTCTCTAGGGAACCGCTGCGCGGAACTACTAAATGATGGGGGGATCTCATCAGGGGCCAGAAATAGTTTTCGTCAGTCCTACTAATTATCTTCTCTCTTTTATATGAAGGGTGCGGCCCAGCGTAAAGGCTCAACGAAATCCTATTATGATCGCCCGACAACACGCTATAGCACCGTTTCAGCGCCTTCCGGTCATCCTCATCCGCCAGTATCTTCAGCAGTTTGTTAGTGAACACTTTTGAAGCAATGGTCCTGTCAGAAAAATTGGCAGGCAATAGCTTCCCCGCAAGCGTGCGAAATGCCGCAATATCAGCTTCAGGAAACGGGTGCACATAGGGAACCAGCAACCAGCATGGCGAACCACCCGCCCAGCCTATATCAGCAGTAATCGAAGTTTCCTCGCCAAGCGCTCTTTCCTGTGCGGCTCCTGCCCGTACACTTTTTGACGGCCCCGCCCCCTTCGATCTAATGGAATAGGGCCCGCGCAGCCCGTCAGCCTCGCCGCCTGAAACTATGTCATCGCGACCCGAGTTATCGGGATCGAACGGCTCAGCTTCAGTTGCGGAGTCCCCGCGCGGGATATGCAGTATCTGCTTGACGCCACGATCAGCAAACCAGCCAGCCGGATCTTGCAGAAACGTGCGGACAGATAAGCGAAGCCCCCCAGCACTTATTGCTTCTAATGCAATCAACGTCAGATGCAATGCATCCAGGCAGGGCAAGATCACCGTATCGATCTGAACTTGGGCAGCCAGCGCCTCAATGCCACTGATATGGTCAACATCAAGGTGGGACACGAACAGCACATCGATTTTATCGTACGAACACAACGACAGACCTTGCTCGAAGTGCTCTCGGTTTATCGAACCGCAATCGAAAGCGTAGGTAAAGGCTTCAGTGCGCCCGTCGGTGACCTCGCCTACCAAGAAGCCTCCTTGACCAATGGGAAGCTGACGGATTGACGAGAATACAGGTGGAGTTGGCAAATCGCATTCCTTATGCGGCCGAGGGCTTGAAGTCGACAAAATAAAGCATGATCCAGATGCTGGCAAACTGACACCCTGAATTGCGCGTACTGATCTGACCGAACACGTTGCGGCACGGCCTTTGTGGGCGCTTCCGGTAAGGGCCAATGATGAATACTTGAATGCCTTGCTGGATCGGCTTCGCCCTGTTCTGCAAGACGCTAGAAGCCCGCTTCTGCCCGCTGTCTGCCGGTCGCGAACGGCAGACAGCGGCCAGAAATAGACACTCAAAGCATCTACCAAGCTGGGGTCGATTCAAGGTTTGCTTGGGTTAGGTTTCTTCAGCTTCGATGGTGAAAGAACCACGGTTTTGTTTAGCGTTGGTTTTCGAGGTTTGGATTTAGTGACTGCTGGGGTTGAATTTTTTCCAGCTCTCACAGTAGGTGATTTGGAATTTTTTCTCACAGCTCCCGTAATGGACATTGAGAGTACTGTTCCACTACCGATGCGTTTGAAGTAAGCGACATTATCGTCATGCACTTTCTCCATCGTCTTCCAATCTCCTGAAGCCCCTAATGAATCGGCTCTAAACTCATTGTCTTCGAGGACGCGCAACATCTGGGGGTAGCGCTTTTTATGGAAGTCCCAAGCAGCCAGAAACTTAATTCTCACTTGGGGTGAAGGGTGTGAGCGCATTTGGTCATGGATATGTTGGAGGAATTTTATCTGACCGTAGACGTCAGGAGCTATATCGCCGACTGGGACATCGAACACATTGGGAAATTGGCCGAATGCATGCTTATTTAGCATCTCCAATTGCCGATTGAGGTAAACGAAAGAAAAGTCAGAGTTAAACTGATCAAGACGGAAAAATTGGTTGTACTTAGCGCTCTCCTTGTCCATGAATAGCCCCAGCGACGGGATGTCCTTCTCTGCCAGATAAGCTGTGATCAAAGCACTCCCAAAAAAACATTCGACGTGATTGAGTTCGTAGTGAAAAAAATCTCCGGCAACCAAAGCGGCCCTAAAGTAGATATCTTGACCGATCAGACGATGATGTAGGTCTTCTGCGAATTCCGTTAAATACCAAACTAAGTAACGCCTTTCTTCGTCGTTGGCAGGGGATCTGGCATTGTAAACCAATACTGTATCGGAAAAGACGATTGTCTTGAAGCTGTTATGTCTGTGGACATTCAGCGAATCGAGGATTGAATAGACTCGCGCAACTTTCCTTGGATCTTTATGAACCATTTCGGTAAAGCCCAAAATGTCGATATAGAGGAGGAACCGGTCAGTCATCCATTGCGCCCTTTTTTGAAGTGGAATTGAAAGAGTATTGATCAGACTACAGTGTTTCACGATCTACGGACTGCCGCATGCTGTCGCTAAATTCTGAATCGCACCGGATTCCCTAGACGCATTCGACTGGCTCCTTTTGGCCGTTCTCTGCTGGTCATGGTGATAGAGCATGCTGGTCAAATCCGACGTAATCGTTAGTCAGAGCGAAGCAAATGAGTGGTCAAGTGGAGTGCAATTTCTCAGAAGCAGTAAAGCCGCTGCTGGATGACCTGTCATAGTGGGCGGCCTGCTCGGAATGCATCAACAGCCTTTGACCAGACATCGCCAAGGCCAATTAGCACTAGGCAACGCATGGAAGCCCCGGGAAACACTTTCAGGAATCCATACCGTAGGGCCTCCAAGATCAAAGCCCGTGCCTTACCTTCGCACCCACACTGCACAGACAGCACTACAAAATCATGCGCCAAGTGCTGAATGCACACGCTGTTGTCACGGGGCAGAGAGTTGTGCAAAGCAATCACGGCGTGTCCCCACACTTCACCGGCCGTGCCCTGGATACAATGCGACAAAGCGCAGGTGTAGTGGTTATCGTGGGCATCGAATATCAGCCGCCGCTTGAAATAAGCCGTCTTGGCAGCTTCGTCTGGCTTGGCCTCGACGGATTTCTGCAAGGCATGCAAGTCCGGAAACAGCTTATGGAACAGCGCCACCAAAGCCTCGGCCTGATCGCCTGTGGCAGCAATGCGACCCTCAACCAACATTTTCCCACCACCACCGACCAGCAATCGTTTCAGGGACTCCGCCATCGTGGCCGCGCCGTCGCTGCCATCGATACGGTATACATGGTCGCCCCAGAAGGCATCGGCCATGAATTGGCTTGGCTCATCCCCTCGATCAAGCAGACCAACAAGCGTCGAATCCTGCGCCAATTCTGCAGCCACCCGCAGCGCCAATTCCCTATACCCGCCGACTATCACGCTGCGCCCATCACCTGCCCCCAATGCCGCTGGCACCAACAATGATGGCAATGGCGACTTGAGCAATACGCGATGATTTTTTCCACCGTCAACGTCGTAGATCGGATACAAACGCCCATGCTCAGCCAGCCGGAGTAAAGCCGCCCCCTTCGGCAAATCGGCGTAGGCCGCCATATCAACTACCCATGGGGACGCCGACCGCATGGCTCGCCCGAGCGCCTGGTCATACCTCTCAATAGCTCGGGTATCCGGTTCCAGAGTCAAGCGAGTTTCATATGCCTGACCCAACTGTACGACCGCAACCACTTGACAGGCAGCTACGTGAGCTAGTTCGCCGAACGGACGCCCCATGCACGCCAGCTGCGCACCCAACCGCGTAGCTTGCTGAAGCTCAGCAAGTGCTGCGTTCGATTCGACGAAGGATTCGGAGATGCGCAAGTCGATATGCACCTGCAACTGTGAACCAAACGCGTGACGCCACGCTGGCATCACAGCAGTTGCATCGGCAACGACAAGGTGGAAATCATTCAGGCGAACAATTGTTTCGGCACTCACTTGATGCGCGTCGATCACTAACACCGGCAAACCAACCTGCCACGCCAAGACCCAACACACGCCATGACGTGGAACTTCCACCAGACTCAACCCCACCAACGCGCAATGGTTAGCACTATGCAGCCAGGCTTTTAGAACTTGTGCATTTGTGGCGCACAGCAGATCAGCGGGTAACGGTCTAGCCAGATCCAGTAAATCGCTCATGATGCAGACCCAATGAACTCAACAATGGAATTGTTCTGACTCCACATCTCTTATTTGTTATTAAGAACACCCCTAAGAAGACAAACAAAGAAGAAGACATTTCGATTGGGATTAAAGACTTCTATTCCACCAGATTGCTCGATTTTATGGGTGCCCCAATGGGCAAGTTAAGCTGCCATTTGGGGCACCCAATACCTGCCTTTTTGGGCACCCAATCACTTGCAACGTCTGCACAACCGCTCCCTACCTTGCTCGGTCAATACAATGGTCAGGGCACCCCGCCCCGAGTAGCCGGTAAGGAACCAATCGTCAGCCGCTACCAGATGCCGCTTGAGTGTCCGCAGCCCCTTGGGTGAAATGCCCAAAGCGGCAACCCGAGCCTCTGTCAGTACGTACTGCTCATCACGCCGGGTCATCTCCAGTCGCACTACCTCCAGCGCCACCAGGATTGCCGGACCGTGATAATTGAGAGCGGCTGACAGTGCGATCAACCCTTTCGTCTGCACCATGTAAAAGGGCTCCCGGCACTTCGCTTTGGGTGCGCCCTTCCGTGGACCGACAGACTTACCCAAGGCGATATCTCGTTTGTGCCTCCACTCTTCAACGTCGATAATCTTGCGTCGAATCGGCCCCATATCGGGGAACTCGGGGTCAATGTAGGGCTCGCCATATTCGTCGCTCATGGCTGACTCTCCATGCGACTCAATAGGCACAATATCCGCAGCCGCATTTCCTCGGCCGCCTCGTTATCTGGCTCAATGAAACGATTCGGCCACCGCACAACGTATTGATCTACACCCAGCACACGGCCTTCACCCAACACGACTGCACTAGCAATCCCCATCAGCGCCACTGCCCTGGTCACTTCAGCATCGATTTCGGCTGTTGGTGCCTCAATCACCAAGGCATCATGGACGGGCGCCAGCAACCTGATCCCGCCCTCATCGATGAGACAGCACGCCAGCCGCAGCATCTCTGCGGCGTTACTCTGCATCGGCCAATTCAACAATGCCCGCTCATTCAACTGCAGAGCTTTACCTTTGCCGTCAACCTGCGGCAACCAGGCAGCGCGCCAACTCCAGCCAAATACGGTGCGAATCGAATCGCCCATAAGTCCAGCGTTAACCGTGGCTTTGACCCACCCCCAGAAAACTCTGTATGTCCTCTGGTGAAGTTCTAGCAAGGTCGTGGCCTCAATCTCATGCATACCTGTTTCGAGAGCTATGGCTTTGGCGCCTTTGCCGTAATTGACACCTAACACGATGGCTTTAGCCTTCTGACGAATGGCTTTGTGGGTGCTCTTGTTGGCATTGGGGGGGGCAAGCCCAGCCTTGATCGCAAAATCAAGGTAGGGGTCAGTCGGAGCGTTGTAACTGGCCCACAGCACCTCATCACCCGAAAGGCACGCAGCTACTCCGATCTCTTGAGACTTCCAATCCAGATAAGCGATGGCCATGCCTTCGGCCGGCTTGAGAAGGCTTCGCGCCCATTTGCCCAGGCCAAATACAAACTCGCGGTTGCTCGGTTGATTGCGGCCTGTAACTGAAGCAAACGGGCGAATACTGGTGCGAGCGCGACCGTCAATTCCGACCTGTAAGCCCTTCCCGCGAAGTTGGACAAGCGTTTTACGCAGTTCCCTAAGTGGCGCGACCAAAGCCGGAGCAACGCCCTCCATCGCCTTGAACGTATCGTCTTGTAGATTGAGCCTCCCGCTTGAATCGCGAGGCCACTCCAACCCACTGCGGCATACCCATTCGTCAAAAGCAGCCTCATTGAAGCTCCCTCCAACGTACACACCATATTGGCGATTCAGCTCATCAATGAGCCCTGCAGTGATCGCTTCCCTATGGGTATTCAGACGCCGCAACAAGTCGCAATCGACTGGAAGTCCGCGAATTTCCATGCCCGCTACCGCCGACATATAGCGCCCCCGAAGCAACGCCTGACCATGCGTTTCGAAGTCGCCAATGATCCTTTGCTCCATGGCTGGTAACAGGCGTTCGAGCGCTACGACATCGGTTTCGCAATAGTTGAGGATTGCCAGGCGCTCCACCTCAGTCCAAGGGCCACCACGCATTATTAAGTTACGCATAGCGGTTTTTTCCGCGTGATCGATGCTGGGTAGTCCGAAAAACTCCAGCACACCCAACAGCCCCACACCGTATGGCCGCAATAAGGCGTTCTGCGCGGCTGGTCCGTTGGTCAGCCGCAGAAATTCCACATACAAATCAAGGACGCGGCTCGGAATGGGCCAGCCGAGCTGACGGAAGATCGCCAATTCGGCTGCAGCCATAAACGCAACAACGAGCACGTCACCGGTAGGCCGATAAAATGGCTCGGCCAATTGGTTTTGCCAGAGTCGGGCCGTGCGCCCTGAGATCAATTCCTTAGCAACTACGCAGACCGGGATCGGAGCATTGCCGTCCAGGGCGATATATTCCGTATCAACCGCCCATATTTCCCGATAGCAATCCGAGAGTTTCATAGCCCGCCTCTCAACTTGGCTATCGCCGGGTGGTGATGGTCTTTGACTATGTTGTCCTCCCCAAACGCCAGCCGAAGCACATCCCGAATCTCAATATCTGGCCAGACCGGTTCGGCATCGTATTTTTCGGCGACAAGAACGTCATATTGACCCTCCGACATATTCGCAATCATGCGCACCCATTGCTTTTGAGCCATCGCAGCGATATCGCGAGCCGATATCGCCCAGTCGGACGCCTTATCTTGGGGGGTGGGGACTAACCACAAAAACACGTTCTGCTGTCGATTTATGCAGAGTGTCAACACGCGATTAGTTACTTCCCCAGGCAGGCTGGCAGCGACTGCAGGCAAAACCAGCAGGGTTTTGTCTTCTCCCTTGAGCTCGATCACCGAGGCAGTTAATTGCAAAGTCGGATGGCAGCGAAAAAACTCCTGCTTGCTAGGTTTGCGAATCAATATCCGCCGTAGCTTCTGAACTACCCCAAACTCTGCTTCCGCCGTGTTTGTCAGCCTGAAGCGCTCCGGATCGAACGGGTCAGGTACTGCCGCTGGCGCCTTATCATCCGCCTCAGGATCGAGCAAACCATTTTCCGCTTCGGGAGCTTTGGTTTCGTTGTTGTTAGCCATGAGAACTACCTCTTAGTTTGAGTAGCGGCCGAAATTCGGCGCGAGTTTCCCTACCGAGCCCGGTTAACGGCTCTTGGCATGAAGTCTGGCGGGATGTAGCTGGAGGGATTAACCGGGGTTCAGTGCAGAGGGTTCTTTGTGGCGGGCGTTCAACCTGGCGTCGATCCAATCGTCAATCTCGGCGGAATCCCAGCCGATGGCACGAAGGCCAAGGTGGCAACACTGGGGGAATTCGCCACGTTCCATAAGATCGTAAATGGCCGTGCGTTTGTAGCCTGTCAGATACATGACTTCGGGCAGGCGCAGTATGCGGCGGGATTTGCTCATTACCGTGGCTCCTCGGTGAGTAAACTACAGTAATGAGCCTAAGAAGCATCTGGCGTATCGTCTAGAAACGTACCCCCAATATTACGTTACCAGTAAGTACACCACCTCCATTTCAGCCAGCGCCAACACCCGTTCTTCAGGTGTGCCAGCCCTACCCATTTTTCGCTGAACGGCGGCCCGACTGACGCCGTACTTCTCGGCAATCTTTTGCATTGCGGCCCGCTCGCTCAAACCTTTGTGAATAACCAGGGCGGCGAAAAGAATTCGAGCTTCGTCAGGAATTGAGCTGGGGTGGCCAGCTGATCGACGGCGCTTCGGTTTCATTACCAACGGAACCGCCTCTTTGATGAATCCGCAGATAAATCCACGCTGCAGACGGTCGAGAGGTTCGCCGCGCTCGATCAACTCCACAATCTTGCCGATGAGCCGCTTTTGTTCCTCTACCCGATGCTGATGCTCGGCATCGGCTCGGGCATGATCCTCGGGGGTAATTGGTGCATTCAATTTCATGCTTTCGCCCCTCGCATCAGCGGGACTACGTTAACGGCGGGAGTCCGCGTGCAATAGGCGGCCCATTCCGCCATCAGCGCCCGGCGCTTCTCCAAGAAATCCGAGCGAGAGTAAGCCGCCTCTGTCTGGTCGCGCTCATCGTGCGCCAGCGATAATTCGCACACCTCGCGAGAATAGTTTGTCTGCTCGTTGGCCCAGTCGCGAAAACTCGACCTGAACCCGTGGCGGGTGATGTCGTCATGACCTATGTCATGCAGCAGCTTGCGGACGGCGTTCGCAAACATGACGGGGGCCTGCCGACCTGCACTCAACCGCTGGCCCGGGAACAGGTACGGATTGCCCTCGACACGCTGCAGCGCCTGCAGCATCGCCATCACCTCAGCAGCCAGCGGGATCGCAAACGCCTTGCGCATTTTCATTCGCTCTGCCGGCAGCAGCCAGACGCCCACTTCAAGGTCGAACTCATCCCACGCAGCGAAACGCACCATTTGCGCTCGTGCCCCGGTGAAGATCATCAAGCGGGCGGCAACGGCGACCGGGCTACCATGTTCGGCCAGCTTCTGCATCAGCCCCGGCACCTCACGCCATGGCATGGCGGCAAAGTGCTGGCGCTGGCGGGCCTTGCGCTTCTCGACCTTCGACAACAGGTTGTCAAGGTGGCCACGCCACCGCGCCGGGTTGTCACCTTCACGTAGGCCAAGGGCCTTGGCACCGTCAAGGATGCTTTCAATCTGGCCACGCACTTCGTCGGCGGTGCGGGTCTTGTCGTGCCATATCGGCTGCAGCACCCGCTGCACGTGTTCGGTCCTGATATCGGCGGCAGACATGCTGCCCAGCACCGGGAACGCGTATAGCTCCAGCTTGCGTATCCAACCCTTACGCCACTTGTCCGACCAGCTGGCGCCATGGGCTTTCTGGTAGTCCTCAGCCAACATCTGAAATGTAATGCGCCCTGCCTTCGCCTTGCGTTCTGCTTCGCGCTTTGCATCCTGCCCAGCGTCACGGGCAGCAATAGGATCACCCCCAGCAACCAGCACCTCGCGCTGTTTAGCTGCAGCAGCGCGAGCTTTCGCCAGTGTGATGTCCTTGAGCGGGCCTAGCCCCATTTCACGACTCTTACCGTCGATCTTGTAGCGGAACAGCCAACTAGCCACGCCCCCCTTGCTGATCTGAAGGTAAAGACCGTCGCCGTCATTTTTTTTGCCTGGAACCCCCGCCTTCGCGATGGCGTGAATTTCTACATTCGTCAGCTTTCCCATTCTCCCTCCAAGAAACTGACCCCCACTTTGACCCCCACCTTATAGCGAACTTTAAAGGACATTAGGGGACGTTACAGGATGAATGATAGGCGTCAAACCCAACGGAATACAGGTCATTCGGCATTTACTGGATCTTTACGAATTATCTTAGAAGCCGGCCACAAGCCGGCTTTTTAATGCCTGAAAAAAAGTTAACTGCCCCGAACCTGCGTTTGTCTCAGCAGCGCTGAGACAAATGCAGAACCAATAGTGTCAGCACTGCCATCACTTCCCCCTCACGGATAACTAAATCCCATCACCAACGTCAACTCCCCCACCGCACGCATCGGCACCAGGAACGTCTCCATCTTCTCGCTCGGCGTCCCCTCTTCGGTAATCACCGTCACCTGCGCCGTGGTCAGCGGCTGCACCGCATCTTCCTGCCCCTCCTCATCACTGCTGTACCCGCCACCAAAGTAGTTCACATACACCAGATACTGCCCCTTGATCGGTGCGGGCATGGCGAAGATTTCCGGGCCGTAGCCGGTGGTGACGTCGACGTCGAGCGCGGCGCCATTGGGGGCGATGCGCTCGCCGTACCAGATGTGCGCGCCGTCGGGGGTGATGAGGTGCAGGTCGAGATCGGTGTTGTCGCTGTCCCAGGACAGCAATACGCGCAGCTTGGCCGGGGTCGCGCCACCGCTGCTGTTGAGCAATTGTGTGCGGTGACGTTGTTGGCCATCAGGGCTGCGAACCTCGACGCTGTTGCTGCCGTTGGGGAATGAAAACGGGCGGTCGAAACGGCCGGCCGGGTCGATTTTCAGTGGCATGCTCACCCCGTTGACGATCAGTCGGCCGGGCTCTGTCGATTTGGCTGTGGCCTTGATCTGCCCACTGATGCGAGCGGTATTGGCTTGGCCTGCCGGGGTGTTCACCGACGAGGCCGGGTAGTTGACGGCCTGCCGGAAGCTTTCCCCTTCGCCCTCGGGGGTGCCGGTACGCCAACCGCCGGTGGGGGTGTCGAGTTTGACGCTGTCAGCCGCCATCACCGATGACAATGCCACCAGCGTACAGAGCAACAGCAAGACCTGTGGATAACGGAGTTTCATGGCCTATTCCAGCAAGAGGTGGCGGGCGAGCCCTTCGATGTAGGTTTCATCCTGGCCGTTGGGGTGTGCTTCGAAGGCCAGGTGCAGGTATTCGTGGGTCAGGTCGAGGCGGTCTTGCAGCGTCAGCACGCCACGCACGTAGATACGCTGACGTTCGCGGTCGACATAGGGGCGACCGAAGGCCAGGCGGCAGACTGCGAAGGTGCTGACTTCGTTGTAGCCCGTTTCGCTTTCAAGCGTTGAGCGCCAGCCACGCCGTTGTTTCTGCAGCCATTCCTGTGCGGCGGGCAATTCTTCGCAGGACGCGACCGGGTTGTCCCAGCGGCTGAGACTGGCGCGTGGGTAGGCGTGCATCAGGATGGCGTCGTAGCGCTGACCGGCCTGGGCCTGTGCGACGGCTTGCTGCCAGGACAGTTTGTCCGGGCCGGGTTGATCGGAATGGTAGATGACGGCGCTGCCGGCCAGGACCAGGTCGCTGGTCCACGCGGCGATGTCGCGAGACCCGGACGCCGCCGGACGCGGCGCGACCCGCTGGCGGTTGCTGCTGTCGTCGATGCTCAGGCAGTCACCACGGCGCGTGGCGTTTTGCAGCAGGTAGGTGCGGATGGCCACGGCCAGGGCTTTGGCCGCTTCGACCGGTTCGGCACTGGCTTCGCGCTGGAGAACTCGGGCGACATATTCTTCGCGATCCAGACGAGCCACGAGCTTGTCGTTCAGCAGAAACAGTTCACCGTCGCTGTGGATATCGAGCGCATTGCCGTTGGCGAATTCAACGCGGTAGTCACCCTGCAACGCTCCGGAAATCACCGCGGTACCCTCCGACAGCACGCGCCGAAGCGGGTAGCGGGAGAACAGGTCGACCTCTACGCATTTCCCTGCATCCGCAGGCCATGCAACAGGCATCGCCGTAGACAATGCCTGCGCGTAATCCCGCAGTACCCGCTGACTGGTGCCGCGTCCTCCGGACCAGACCGCTGTGCCATCCACTGTCCAACCGGCAAACCCGCCCTGGCGCGATGTTGCATCCTGATCCGCCAACCAGCTCCAGGTCTTCACTCGCAGGCGGCTGCCGAGTTCGCCGACGACATGGCCATCGGCGGCGTTGAGCACCACATCGAGCAACACACGCCGGGCTTGTTCCTGTGCCGGCAGTACCGAGAGCACCTTCAACAGCTCCGCCACCGAAACCCGGGTAGCCGGTTGCAACGAAGGCAAATCCAGCAACCAAGATGGCGCTTGCCGCGCCTGCCAATAGGTTTGCCAGTCGGCTTCGCTGATGCCCAACCGCGCGGGTTCGAAATACAAGCCGCATGACTTCACCAGCGCCTGATCGCGCTCAATCCTGTTACCAGCCGTGCAGCAATAAACCTCTTCCTTCGACTGACCGCGACATTCATAAGCCGGCTCATGCGCACCGCTATCGACCAGCCAGGCGTAGACGAACAACTTCCACACGCTGCCCAGCGGCGTCTGCAACGTCAGCGGCAGCGGCTCGCGGCTGATCACCTGGGTTCGATTCAACGACAACAAATCACCCTTGAAAGCCAGGCGCAGCGGTTCGTCCTGCGCTGTCGCCAGCGCAGGGAGCAAACACAGCAGACACCCCATCAGCAGCCTGTGCACGTCAGTGAACCGTGACCTGGCCCAGGGCTGGCTTTTGTTCCATCGCCTGATGCTGCGGCGCATACACCTGGGTGTATCGCACCGGCGGCAAGTTGAACTGCCCCTTCTGCGAGAAACGCACCAGATGCCGCAGACGCAATTCGCCACTCAAGGCGTCGACCGGAATGGCATAAGCCATTTGCCCCGGTTCGAATCGCGCCTTCTCCAGCGCTGTCGGCTCGGTGCCGGCCTTGCCCATGAGCTTGATGCCCCAGGTCGTGCGTTCGACATCCGCGCCCGGTGGCAACGGCACTTCCAACAGGCCGTAGCGCAGCGGTCTGGCGGCTTTGCTGGTGATGATCACTTCATCGAGATAGAGGTTGTCGCTGGACAGCGGCGCGTTGCCGACCGCTTCGAGCTTGAAGGTGAAGGCTTCATCCCCCGGCACCAGTCGCGACAGGCGACGGGTGATGGTCACGGCCATCGGGTCGACCGCCGGCTGCTGGGTGCGGTAGCTCAATGCAGCACGCAACGGACGCTCTTGCGCGCCGGTCAGCGCCAACACGTTCGGCAACTGCGCGCCTTGCCACACCCAATAGGCCTCGCCGGTAGTCCCCTGTTCCGGCTTCCAGCCCTCGCCCGGCTTCAAGGCAACGGCCGGTGCGGCCTGCTCGATGCTGTGTTGCAACCAGGTCAACGCCAACGCTCGTTCCAGTGTGGATTGCTGAGGCAGCAATCGCTGCAGCAATGCCTGAACGTGAGCCTGATCGAAGGGTTGCAGCGACAGGTTCAGCGCTTCGGCAAACGGCTGCGAACTGACCGCCAGACGCTGCTGCGCGTCGGCCAGTTGCCGATTGAACACATCCGGCAAAGCGACCTTCGACTGCTTGGCCAGCGAGGCGGTCAAGACGCGTGCTGCGGCCAGGCCCAGCGCCGAATCCGGATCGCTCATGACGAGGCTGTCTTCGCCGTCCTCCATCAGGTTCGCGGCAGTGCCCTCGCCCGCTTTTGCCAGATCGTCCATCAAGCCGCTGAGCAAGGTGTTGACCGGCAACTGCATCTGCCGGGCAAACGACAGGATCAGCGCCCGCTGCAACGGCGGCGTGTTGTTCGCCTGTTTGGCGTAGACCTCCAGCACCCGCTGCCAATGCTCCGGCGGCAGGCTCAGTTCCAGTACCTGGCTGGCGTGCCAGTCGGCGTAATAGGCGTAGGCGGTGAGGAATGCATCCGGCTCGCCGTCCATGCCCCACCAGGTGAAGCATGCCGAAGGGCCGGCCATTTGTACCAGGCGCAGGCGACTGTTTTGCATGATCAGGCGCAAGCGATCGCGGATCTGCGGATTTGTCGCCAGCGTCGGGTAGGCGATGCTCAACGGCAACAGGCGACTGGCCGTCTGCTCGACGCCACCGTAGGGGTAGCTCAACAGGTCGTCGAGGGCAGAACGGAACAACGCTTGCGGGCTGTCATCCAGTCGCAGGCGAAGATCACTGGCGTCTGCTGGCAATGTCAACGGCGTATCTCCGCCGCCCACTTCGAGACTCTGCGATTGCGTCACCTGCCAGCCCTCACCGTTCGCGGTCAGGCGCACCGCCAGGGCATCCGCGGTTTTGCCGTCCTGCACCAGCTCGGCGCGCCACTCGCCATTCGCCAGTTCAAAGGCCGGCAACGGGATGTAGTTGATGCCGCTGTTCAAGGTGACAGGCACGCGCTGCTCGTTGCCGGCGTAATGAGTCACCAGTTCGGCCTTGACCGGTTTCTCGGCCTGGCTGAACGCAAATACGCCGAGGTCCGGTTTGTCGCCGGCGCGGAATCGGCTCGGCCCGCTCCACTTCAGGTACAGCGGTTTTTCCGAACGGACGAATTGCTTCTTCTGCCCGACCTGGCCGTCATCGGCGATGGCCCTGGCAGTGATGCGCCAGCGGGTCAGGGAGTCGGGCATCTTGAAGGTGAAGCGGGTCTTGCCGTTGGCATCGGTCAGCAATTCAGGCTGCCACGCCGCCGTGTCGACGTCTTCGCGACGCGGCCGCTCCAGCACCTTCACGCCGCGTTCACTGCGATTGGCTTTGCCCGGCGCACCGGGGCTGCCCGGCAAGGCGACGTCATAACTGATGAACGACAGGCTGGCGCTGGTGCGCACGTTGTTACGCCGTGGGTGATAGAAGAACTGGTCGATGCTCGGCGCGACTTCAGGTTGCAGGGCGTAGACCATTTCGTCGACCACGCTGACCGTCAGGTGCGCGGGCATCGGCTTGCCGGCGAACCGGGTGGTCAGGTCCACCGAGACGGTTTCACCCGGTTGATAGGTTTCCTTATCCGTGGCGATGGCCACGTCGATCTGTGGCGTGATGACCTTGATGCCGGCGTTCTGGAAACTGTACTGGCCGCCCTTGGTGTACAGCACAGAGAAGGTCAGGTTCGGTGCGAAAGCGTCCTTCACCGGGATGCGCGCGCGGTATTGGGTATCGCTGAGTTTCTCCATCTTCAGCCAGTCGCCGCCTTTGGACAGCAGCGCGGTCGCCTCGACCTTGTCGCGCTCCAGCGACAGCAAGGCATCGCTGACCGGTTCCGGGAAAGTGATCAACGCCAGCGCTTCATCGCCGGCCTGGTACTCGGGTTTGTCGAGGACGATTTCCACCGTGCCGGGTACGGCCTTCACACCTTCGCCGGTGACCGAATGCCCGGTGGCACCGACCACACGACCGTGGTCATCCTTGAGCGTCAGGTTGTAGGTGCCTGGCCGGTCAAAGGCCAGGGTGAAACCTTTGTCGGTTGCTGCAAGCTTGCCTTCGCCGGCGCTCTGGTCCTCCAGGCGTACCCAGCCGTAACTGCCGGGCGCAACGGCGTCGACCTGTTCGCCTTCGCGGGTATAGCTGAAGGCGACCTTGTCACCCACCGCGCTGAAACGCCGGGGCGCACTCAAGCGGAAATTGGCCGCACCACGATCGATGAGGATTTCCTTGGTGGTCTTGACCCGATACGCCGCGCCGTCGCTGGCAAACACCGTGAGCATGTAGCGACTTGGTTTGTCGGCGGCCGGCAAATCGAGGGACGCGTTTCCCTTGGCGTCGGTGGTCAGTTCGGTACTGGTCAGCTCCACAGGAAATTGCCCGAGGTATTGCAGTTCGTTGTCGACCATCGACAGCTGTTGGGCGCGCAGGCTCAGGCTCAGTTTGGCGTTCGCCACCGGTTTGCCGTCCGGATACAGCAGTACCAGATTGCCTGTCACCGGTTCGCCGGTGCGGTAATCCTGCTTGGCCAGGTTGAGCGAAATCTCGAAGTGCGGCTTGATGTATTCAGCGACGCGGAAGGCGCTGCTGTAGGCCTGACCCCTGTAGTTGAAACGGATCTCGTAACCGCCCGCCACCGCGTTGTCCGGCAACTGGAAACGGCCCTGGGTGCCGGCCTTCGAATCGAGTTTCAAATCAAGGGATTGCAGCGCCGTGCCGGTCGCATCGAGCACGGTCACGTTGACGTCGGCAGCGGTTGGCTGCACCGAGTCCCGCGCGTTCTTGAATTCACGTCCGACGATTTTCAGCGATACCCAATCCCCCGGCCGATACAGCGGCCGGTCGGTGAAGGCATAGAGCTTGGTGTCGTAGATTTCGCTGTCGTAGTAAAAGTTCTCGGAGACGAACACCCCGCCCTCTTCGTCTTCGCCGATCACGAACGAACGCTCGGGGCTGACATGTTTCAGGCGCAGCAAGCCATCGCTATCCGTTGCGCCGCTGCTCATTACGCCCAGGCCATCGGTCCACAACACATTGACCTTCGCCGCCGAGCTCCCTTCGTGTTTGCGCGCAGCCCACACCAGCAATTCGTCACCGGCAATCTTGCTCACTGCCACGGTGTTGGAGACGAACACCATGGTCGTCGCGCGGTACTTGCCGATCAGCGCTTCCACCAGGTAAAGACCCGGTTTCAGATTGCCCAGCGGGATGTACACATTGCCCGGCGCGACACTGACGAACTCACTGGAAGAACCGGCCAGGTTCACCCCGGCAGGTGGCTGGATCGGCTTGGCCTGCCACAACGGATAACGGAACTGGCTGACCACCGGCAAACCCGGTATCAGCGCGAATTGCGGTTGTGCATCGTAGGGCGTTGGCGCGGCCATCGCATTGCCCATCTTCAGTTCCGGCACTTGCTCGGTGACTTGTTTACGCGACTCGTAGGAAAACGCCCGCTGCATCACTCGACGGGATTTGCGATACCAGTTGTCCCACAGGTAAGCGAGGGTGTTGGACAGGCCTTCACCCTTGAACTGGCCATCGCTGACCACCCGATGCAGGTTCTTCTGGCGCTTGAGGAAATCCAGCGGTTTGTCGATGCGGTACACGCGAATGTCGGCACCGCCGTAGGGTTCCATGCGAAACCGGCGATAGTCGCGGCCCGGCGCTTCGAGGCGCACCATCGCCTGTTCATCGCTGGCAAAACTGCTGTCGGCCAGCAGGAAAAAACTCTCGCCGGCCACCGGCGCATAGCCGCTGGACGGCACCGAGTCTTCGGCGTTTACCGCCGATAACGGCAGCACCAATACCAACATCAGAGACAGGAAGCGCAGCATGCGGGCACCGGTCATTGGGAGAGAAAATTCAGTCGATAGACGCCGATGAAGTTGGGGTTGGCTGCGTCGGGTATCCATCGGGTGTCCTTCCATGTCATGAGTTGCTGCAGGCTTGCCGAACGCATGCCGTTGTCGGTGGGAGTGGTGGTGCCGGTGTGATAGGCGATGTAGCGGCCCATCCAGATCATCAGGTGCTGGTCATCGCCCTGATCGAAAAACATCAGGTCGCCAGGGCGAGCCTGGGCCACATCGCGGCTGACCAGATGGCTGTTGAACTGGATCAATTTGATCGCATTGACGTACGGCCCGACCTTGCCGCCGCCCTGCTGCCATTGCTGGGCGAGACCGCGCTGGGCATCACTCAACTGCAGCTCCGGCGGCAGGTAACGATTGGACAGGCCATTGCTGCGCAGCCATTTGTCGTCATGGACTTTCAGTGCTTCGTTAGCCGCGAAGCGCACCAGCCCGGCGCAATCCTGCTGATACCAGCGCGGGCTCGGGCCCTGGCTCAGTTGCTCCTGGGCAATGCGCACGAACCAGGCGCGAAATACCTGGGATTGCTGCGGGTCGAGCGCTGGGGTCTCGACGGCTCTGGCGCCCGCGCTCAGCAATAACGCCAGCAGGCCGAGACTGCGGATCAATGCTGTCACAGGGCTTTCCACTCCAGCGGCAGCCACTGCCAGTGGCCGTCGGGCTCGCTGCCTTCGGGCAAGGTCAGGGCGTATTTGCCGTAACCTCCGAGCTTGCGCAGTTTTGGGATCAGGTAAGTTTGCGCGGCGTTGTAGAACACCGGCTCCATGTCCTGGGGCAGGCTGTCGAGGGTTTCCTGTTGCATCAGTTGCGCCATGGAATCCGGGCCGAAATAGACCGGCATCAGCAGGTCTTTGGGCACCACGTCGGCCATCGGCGGGAAGCGTTTGTCGAGGGTGCCGAGGGCCTTGTCTACCAGCTTGTCGTCGAGGGAAAACAGCAACATTGAACCGTGGCGCGCCAGGCTGACTTTCATGAACGCCTTGCCGGTGATGGCGTCGGGGTTTTCGGCCTCTTTGGCCGCATAGGGACCGAAACTGGAGCTGACCTGGCGTTGCCACTGGCGGCTCTGGCCTGCCTGTTTTTCCAGCACCGGGAAGGCACCGCTTTCGACGTTGTTCTCGTAGGCACCGACCATCGAACCGAACAGGTTGCCCAAATCCCCATCGAGTTTGCCACTGTCGTCATCCTTGAGGCTGGCCACCAGCAAAGGCGTGTACAACCGTGAATCGGCATACCAGCACAGGCCCGCCGCGCCGGCCATGTGCTCTGTCAGCGCCTGGGCTACCTTCTCCTCGGCACCGAGTTTTACCAGCAACGGCTTCTGTTGTTCGGCCGCCAGCGGCAACGCCACGCAAGCGCTGGCCCCCATGGGCATGGCTTGCCAGATCGGTTTGAAATCGAAGTCCGGCTGATTCTCCAGTTCATCCATGGCCAGGTAGCTGTGCCAGCCCTTGTCGTCCATGTCGAAGCGCAGGCCGGCGAAGTTCGGGATGAAACGCTGGTAACCCATGGCCAACACGCTGGCATTCACCGACAAGCGCTGTTTCACTTGCGGCTCACGAGGCGGCAGGCCGAAGGCTTCGGGAAACAGTTTTTCGCCATTGAGCAGCGCAGCAATCGCCATGGTCGACACGCTGCCCGGTTCCTCCGTTGCACCGCTTTGCGGATCGTAGAGTTTCACCGGGTTGGACAGCACCACCAGTTTGTCGCCATGGGACGCGAACAGCAGTGCCTTGCTCGCGTTGTAGTTGAGCTGATAGAGCGCCACGTCGTCGGTACCGACTTTCACGTCAGCGACTTTGCTCAGCTGCGAGTCGTCCAGCGCCACTTTGGCCAGCGGCTCCAGGACCTTGGCCAGCCCGCCACGGTCCATCACCAGCAGGAAATCCTTGAGCCGCCCATCCGCCCCGCGCCACAACGCTACGTCGGCAGGCTGATCGAACAGCTGCTCGATCAAGGTGTCCTGCAGTTTCAGGTCGTGTTCGTAGATGATCCGCCGCAGGCTGCCGATCAACCCCAGGCGATCGGCGTGGGTTTCGTAATAGAAGACGAAGTCTTCGGTCAGGGTTTCCTTGAGGAACGGGACTGCCAGCAGGTCCTTGGGCAACTGGCTCAAGGAATGGGTTTCCAGCAGGCCATCGGGGCGGCTCATCCCGAGCTTGTCGCTGGCCAACGCAGGCGCCGGGGCCTTGGGCTTGTGCATGAACCACCCGACCCCACCGGCCACGACAACGACCAGGCATAACCCGATCAGCAGCGTCGGCCAATGCACAGAAGATTTGGCCGCGGGGGCGCCAGCGGCTGGGGTAACAGTGCTATCACTCATGTTCACAAAACCCGATGTTCATCCGTGGAGCGGGGATGCTTAGTAGTTGAAAGTCTTGACCAGCAGCAGGTCGCCGATTGCGCGCAGGGGCACGATGAACGTCTCGCGCTTTTCATCGACGGTGTTTTCGTTGAGCACCAGATTGATCTGCGAGGTGATCACCTCGTTCTGGTTGCTGGTCTCATCGAAGTTATAGCCGCCGCTGCCGAAGTTGCCCCAATAGTTCACGTAAACCAGATAGGTGCCACGCAGCGGTGCGGTCATGGTGAACATTTCCGGACCCGGGCCATCGACGCCGTCAGGGTCGAGGCCACCGCCATTGGTCAAGGCCGGGTGCGCCCAGAAGGCATGCTGGCCATCGGGCGTGACGATGTGCAGGTCGAGTTCGGCCTTCGGATCGTCCCAACCCAGCACCACGCGAATCTTTGCCGGCGTGCGCAGGTTGTTGGCTTCGTAGAACTGGACACGCTTGAGGGACTGGCCTTCGGCGCTGCGCACTTCAACGCTATTGGAACCGGCACCGAACGCATAGGGCCGGGCAAAACGCCCTTGCTCGTCGGTATAGAGATTCAGTGGATTGCCGTTGACCGCCAACGTGTGCGGCCCGCGTTGAGTGCCGATGGCCTTGAGTCGACCTTCGATCATCGTGCGATTGCGCTGCACGCCCCGGTCGATCGGCGGCGTGGGATAGGCGACTTGCGGGCTTTCGCTACGGTCCAGCAGACCGTTGAAACGCCAGCCGCCCACCGGTTCCGATAACTCGGCATCCGGCGCGGCCAGAATCACCGGCGCGACAGCCAGGCCGATCAGCAGCAAAAGAAAAAAACGCATGTGACGCCTCCTGCCATGCATGACGAAACCTTGCGCCTGATCCTGGGCGCATTACAGATGTGGAGACTGCGTTTCGTCTGAAAGACCCGTGATTGCCGGGTCGTATAGGGTTCGAAGCTTAGCCATTCGGGTGTTCTTTAACAATCGGACGTGTCTCGAAGTGCGGATGGATTCACGACACGCGGTGGACGGTGAGCCGAAAAGCATCGTCTACCCTGTAGGAGCGAGCTTGCTCGCGATGAACGCAAGGACACCGCTTCAAATCAGACAGTACGCGTCATTGTTGACGACCATCGCGAGCAAGCTCGCTCCTACAGGAATAGGTAGCACCCAATCCCCTGCTCATTTGCCCATAAACCCCCTATCTGCTAGTGTCGCGCCGGTTTAACGTCAACCGGAAATCGCCGCCATGGCCCGCAAAAAAGCTGCACTGGATTTCGAACAGTCCCTCGCCGACCTGCAAACGCTGGTGGAGCGTCTGGAGAATGGCGAATTGTCGCTGGAGGACTCGCTGGCCGCTTTCGAGCAAGGCATTGGCCTGACCCGCGATTGCCAGGCGGCGCTGGCCCAGGCCGAACAAAAGGTTCAGGTGCTGCTCGAGCGTGATGGCGAGTTGGCCGAGGAACCCTTCGACGCGGACCAGCCAGAATGATTGCAGCCTACTCGGCCACCAGCCAGGCCCGCGTCAATGCAGCGCTGGAAACCCTGTTCACCGCACCCGGCCCCGAGCTGGCGCGGCTGTACGAAGCCATGCGCTACAGCGTGATGAATGGCGGCAAACGCGTGCGCCCACTGCTGGCTTACGCCGCCTGTGAAGCGTTGGGCGGCAAGGCCGAGCAAGCCAACGGTGCGGCCTGTGCAGTGGAATTGATCCACGCTTATTCGCTGGTGCATGACGATTTGCCGGCGATGGACGATGACGATCTGCGCCGCGGCCAGCCAACCACTCACAAGAAATTCGATGAAGCCTGCGCGATCCTCGCCGGCGACGGCTTGCAGAGCCTGGCCTTCAGCGCCCTGCTCGACCCAGGCCTGAGCGCGTCGGATGCCGAAATCCGCCTGCAAATGGTCAGCGCCCTGGCACTGGCGGCAGGCCCGGCGGGCATGGTCGGCGGTCAGGCCATCGACCTCGGCTCGGTCGGTCTGAAGCTTGATCAGAAAGCCCTTGAGTACATGCACCGGCACAAGACCGGCGCCTTGATCGAAGTCAGCGTCAAACTCGGCGCCCTGGCCAGCGGCCGTGCCGAGAAAGACGAACTCAAGTCCCTGCAGGCTTATGCACAGGCTATCGGCCTGGCATTCCAGGTGCAGGACGACATCCTCGACGTCGAAAGCGATACCGAAACCCTCGGCAAACGCCAGGGCGCCGACATTGCCCGGGACAAACCGACCTACCCGGCCCTGCTCGGCCTCGACGCCGCCAAGGCCTATGCCCTGGAGCTGCGCGACCAGGCCTTGCACGCGCTGCGACCGTTTGACGCGGCGGCCGAGCCGTTGCGTGATCTGGCCAGATATATCGTCGATCGCCGCAGTTGACGGCGAATCCGCCAAAAAAAACCAACGCGTGGGCAGGGGACGATGCATCAGGTAAACTGCCGCATCTTTTATACCTATAACGATTCGCCTGATGCCCACGACGTTTCATGAGATTCCCCGCAAGCGCCCGACCACGCCCCTGCTCGACCGCGCGAACACGCCGGACGGCCTGCGCCGGTTAGGCGAAGCCGAGCTGGAAACCCTGGCCGATGAGTTGCGCCTGGAATTGCTCTACACGGTCGGCCAGACCGGCGGGCATTTCGGTGCAGGCCTGGGCGTCATCGAGCTGACCATCGCGTTGCATTACGTCTTCGACACCCCGGACGACCGGCTGGTGTGGGACGTGGGTCACCAGGCTTATCCGCACAAGATCCTCACCGGTCGTCGCCAGCGCATGGGCACCCTGCGCCAGAAGGACGGCGTCGCGGCGTTCCCGCGTCGCTCCGAGAGCGAGTACGACACCTTTGGCGTCGGCCACTCCAGCACCTCGATCAGTGCCGCGCTGGGCATGGCAATTGCCGCCCGCCTGCAAAACAGTGATCGCAAGGCCATCGCGGTGATCGGCGACGGTGCGTTGACCGCGGGCATGGCGTTCGAGGCGCTGAACCATGCGCCGGAAGTGGACGCCAACATGCTGGTGATCCTCAACGACAATGACATGTCGATCTCGCGCAACGTCGGTGGCTTGTCGAACTATCTGGCGAAGATCCTTTCCAGCCGCACCTACGCGAGCATGCGCGAAGGCAGCAAGAAAGTGCTGTCGCGCCTGCCCGGTGCCTGGGAAATCGCTCGCCGCACCGAAGAATATGCCAAGGGCATGCTGGTTCCCGGCACCCTGTTCGAAGAGCTGGGCTGGAACTACATCGGCCCGATCGATGGCCACGACCTGCCGACCCTGATCGCCACCCTGCGCAACATGCGCGATCTGAAAGGCCCGCAGTTCCTGCACATCGTCACCAAGAAAGGCAAGGGTTTCGCCCCGGCGGAAGTCGACCCGATCGGTTACCACGCCATCACCAAACTTGAACCGCTGGACGCCCCGGCCGCCGCGCCGAAAAAGGCCAGCGGGCCGAAATACTCCGGTGTGTTCGGCGAATGGTTGTGCGACATGGCGGCAGCCGATCCGCGTCTGGTCGGGATTACCCCGGCGATGAAGGAAGGCTCGGACCTGGTCGCGTTCAGCGAACGCTTCCCGCTGCGTTACTTCGACGTGGCCATTGCCGAGCAGCACGCCGTCACCCTCGCGGCCGGCATGGCCTGCGAAGGCGCCAAGCCCGTGGTGGCGATTTATTCGACGTTCCTGCAGCGCGGCTACGACCAGCTGGTGCATGACGTCGCCGTGCAGAACCTCGACGTACTGTTCGCCATCGATCGCGCAGGCCTGGTGGGCGAAGACGGTCCGACCCACGCCGGCAGTTTCGATCTTTCGTACCTGCGCTGCATCCCCGGCATGCTGGTGATGACCCCGAGCGATGAAAACGAACTGCGCAAAATGCTCACCACCGGACACCTCTATGAAGGCCCGGCGGCTGTGCGTTATCCACGCGGCAATGGCCCGAACGCGACCATCGAGAAAGACCTCGAGCCGATCGAGATCGGCAAGGGCGTAGTCCGCCGCCAGGGCAGCAAAGTCGCCCTGCTGGTGTTCGGCGTGCAACTGGCCGAAGCCCTGAAAGTCGCCGAGACGCTGGACGCGACCGTGGTCGACATGCGTTTCGTCAAACCGCTGGATGAAGCGCTGGTTCGCGAAATCGCCGGCAGTCATGAGCTACTGGTCACGGTCGAGGAAAACGCGATCATGGGCGGCGCCGGTGGCGCGGTCAGCGAATTCCTCGCCCGTGAAAACATCCTCAAGTCGATGCTGCACCTGGGCTTGCCGGACATTTACGTCGAACACGCCAAGCCTGCGCAAATGCTGGCCGAGTGTGGGCTGGACGAGGCCGGAATCGAGGCTTCGATCCGCGAGCGCCTGCAACTGCTGAACCGCTAAACACACTCTCCCTGTGGGAGCGGGCTTGCCCGCGAAGAGGCCGGTATATCCAACATCAATGTTGGCTGTGCCGATGCCTTCGCGGGCAAGCCCGCTCCCACAGTGTTTTGTGGGCCCCTCAAAATGGCCTTTGCCTCAAAGCACCATCGGACTACCAATGAAGTTTTCCCGCCTCGCCCTGCCCCTGTTCCTGCTGCCCACCGTCGACGCACTCGCCGACACCTTCGAACGCGACCAGGCCCTGAAGCTGCCCGACGTGCTGATCAGCGCCAACCGCCAGGTCGAAGCACGCAATGACAGCAGCGCCGCCAACACCGTATTCACCCGCGAGGACATCGATCGCCTGCAGCCCGATAGCGTCACGGATCTGCTGCGCAGGGTGCCTGGCGTGCAGGTTTCGCAGACCGGCGGGCGCGGCAGTCTGCCTGGGGTCTATATCCGCGGTACCCAATCGGCCCAGAGCCTGGTGTTGGTGGACGGTCAGCGCATCGGCAGTTCGACCTCCGGCGACAGCAACCTGCAACACATCAACATCGAGCAGGTCGAGCGCGTGGAAGTGCTGCGCGGCTCGCGCTCGGTGATTTATGGCAGCGATGCGATTGGCGGGGTAATCCAGATCTTCACCCGCCGTGGTGGCGAACAGGGCCTGCAACCTCGACTGCACATGGGAATTGGCAGCAACCAGACTTGGGAGCGCAGCCTGGGCTTGTCCGGCGGTGATCAGCGAACCCGCTTCAACCTCGGCGCCAGCCTCGACGAAACCGCCGGGATCAATCGCACCCACGAGTCGTTCCCCAGCGATGGCGACCATGACGAATATCGCAACAAGTCGCTGAGCCTGAGCTTGAGCCACGCGCTCAGCGATGACGTCGAGATCGGCGCCAACGTGCTGGATAACCGTGGCAAGAGCGAGTTCGACAACCCGTTCGGGCGCTTCGACATGAATACGTTCGAGTCGGTCCAGCAGCAGCCCTACAGCGAGTTCGATGTGAGCAGCGTCAGCAGCTATGTCGATGCACGAATCAACGACCTCTGGAAAACCCGCGTAGATGTCGGCCACAGTGAAAACCGCGAGAAGACCCTCGACAAGCTCAGCGATGAACGCACAGTGTTCAACACCTATCGCGACTCGGTGACCTGGCAGAACGACCTGGCGCTCAACGAGCGCAACAGCCTGATGCTCGGCGGCGACTGGTATGAAGACCGGATCAACAGCACCACCGCGTACGACGAAGACAGCCGCTGGAACCGCGCCGCATTTATCCAGCATCGTTTTCAGGCGGACAGTTTCTCCACGGAGCTGGGCCTGCGTCACGACGATAACCAGCAGTTCGGCAGCCAGAATACCTGGAGCGGCACCTTCACCCTGCCGCTGAACCCGGACAACGAAATGCTGCTGACCTACAGCGAAGGCTTCCGCGCGCCGACGTTCAACGATCTGTACTACCCCGGTTTCAGCAACCCGGACCTGAAGCCTGAAACCTCGAAAAGCTATGAACTGCAGTGGCGCAGCCAATTGACCGAGAGCAGTCGCCTGGAGACGTCGCTGTATCGCACCGACCTTGAAGACGCGATCATCTTCGACAGCAACTTGCGCCCCAAGAACGTGGCCTCGGCGCGAATCAACGGCTTCGAAGCCGCGCTGAAGCAGGAACTGTTCGACTGGCAGAGCAATCTCGGCGTGGCGATCATCGACCCGCGTGACCGCGACACAGGCCACACCCTGGCCCGTCGCGCGCGGCGCACTTTGAGCTGGGATCTGGACCGGCAGTTCGATCGCCTGGGCCTCGGCGCCAGTTGGCAAGCGGTCAGCAGCAGCTATGACGACCTGAACAATCAACAGCCGCTCGGCGGCTATGCCTTGTTGGGCCTGCGCAGCAGTTGGGAGCTCAATCGGGAAATCAGACTGGAGCTGAAGCTCGACAACCTGCTGGACAAGGGTTACAGCCGGGCGCTGTACAGCTTCCAGGGTAGCCAGTTCGGGTATCGCGAGGAAGGTCGGGCGTGGCTGTTCGGGGTGACGTGGACGCCTGGAATCTGATCCGCAATTTGTACTGTCTGGACCGGCCTCTTCGCGGGCAAGCCCGCTCCCACAGGTTTAGCGCGATCCTGTGGGAGCGGGCTTGCCCGCGATTGCAGACGCAGCTGTCTTAGCGGTCAGGTGCGATCAACTGGCAAAGCCTGGCAGTGGCCTCGATCATCTGCCCGCTCGGCCGCTCCAACCCCTTGTCCGTCACCAGGCGCAATTGCCCTTGTGCCACCGCCGCCACCTGCGGCCACGCTTTCCACGCATCAAGCTGCGCCTGTTCGCTGGCCAGAATCACCTCGGGATTACGCTGCAACACAGCCTCCACGCTGACTTGCGGTGCCGGCAGTTTCAGGTCGGCAAACACGTTCCGGGCACCGCAGACCTCCAGTGCATCGCTGATGATCTGCTCGCCGCCCACCGTATACAGCGGTCGATCCCAAACTTGATAGAACACGCGTAACGGCTTGTCCCGGCGATAGCGCTGGCGCAGCTCGCCCAATCGTCGGCGCAAATCGCTGGCTAATGAAGTTCCGCGTTCAGGCCGGCCGAGCTGAGCGGCAATGACTTCGATCTGCGCGGTGAGCTGGTCCAGGCTGTGGGGTTCGGCGACGTAGGTGGGAATATTCAGGCGCTTGAGCTGGTCGCGCTGGGCCGGACCGACACTGCCGGGCCATAGCAGCAACAGATCGGGGTTCAGGCTGAGCAAACGTTCCACGTCCAGCTGGCCATAGCGGCCAACGGAGGGCAGGTTCTTCAGTTCGGCCGGACGCTCACCGGCGTCCAGCACACCGACCAGGAGGTCGGCAGAACCCAGCTCAGCGACGATTTCAGAGAGCGACGGTGCCAGGCTGACAACCCGCTCGACCGCCATGGCCGAGCGGCTGGCGGCCAGCAGCAAAACCGCCAGCCAGACCGCGCGCATCAACCGAGTTGACGCGGAATACGGTAGAGGTAGAACAGCACCGCGGTCGACAGCGCCAGCAGCATCAGCGGCACCGCCTCAAGACCGACGAACACCGCCAGGGCCCCAATCCAGGCCGGCAGGCCGGCGGCAAGGAATGCCGTGCGCCGCTTGGCCGCCAGGTTGATCCAGGCGTCAGGCTCTTCAGGGGTATCAAGGGCTTTCTGAGTGGCGATCAGTGCGTGTTTGTAGGCGCCGAAGAACTTCAGGCTGACAAACATCGAGGCGACTCCGGCGATGAACAGCGGCATCGCCAGCACCGGCAGGATGGCTTCGCTCTGGCCGAACACCGCATTGATCACAAACAGCGGCAACACGGCCAGTGCCAGGTACTGCCACCAGCTGACGGACAGTCGCCGCCGAACCTGCCCGCGGGTCACGCCCGGTCTGCCTCGCCCTGATGCTCGTTGCCCATCATGTGGTCGAGCTTGCTGGCCTTGGTTGCCAGGTAGAGTCGGTTATGCGGGTTGTGCCCGGTGTGCAGCGGCACGCGCTCGGCGACCACGATACCCATGTCGGTCAAGGCCTTGACCTTGCGCGGGTTGTTGGTCATCAGGCGCAGGGACTTCACGCCCAGGTGCTCCAGCATCGGCAGGCACATGGCGTAGTCACGCTGGTCGGCGGCAAAGCCCAGACGCTCATTGGCTTCGACAGTATCGGCGCCACCGTCCTGCAGCTCATAGGCGCGGATCTTGTTCAGCAGGCCAATGCCACGGCCTTCCTGACGCAAGTACAGCAACACGCCGCGACCTTCACGGGCAATCGCCTGCAAGGCAGCTTCCAGTTGCGAGCCGCAGTCGCAACGCTGGCTGAACAGGGCATCGCCCGTCAGGCATTCGGAGTGCAACCGGCCGAGTACCGGGGCACCGTCGGCGAAATCACCCAGGCTCAGCACAACGTGCTCGCGGCCGGAGGCTTCATCGAGAAAGCCGTGCATGGTGAATTGCGCAAAAGGCGTTGGCAGCTTGGAAGCGGCGACAAAAACGACAGGCACCGGTGTGCTCCTGATCTAAAAGTCTGAAGATTCGCAGAGCCGGCATTGTAACAGCAGGTTCCGAACGACGCTTAGGCTGAATTATCGGCGATAACTATCAAAAAGTTTGATATCAGGGCTGACAATATCCTCTGTGGGAGCGAGCCTGCTCGCGAAAGCGGACTTCCAGTCGAGGAAAATGTTGACTGATATGCCGCCATCGCGAGCAGGCTCGCTCCCACAGAAGGCTATGTCGGCTCTTCAATTGGAATCAAACGGATAAGGCTGTTTCCAGCGCTCGAAGATCGGTTTCAGTTCGCCGCTTTTCACCAGTTGCTCCATGCGCTGGTCGAACAGGGCCATGAACATGCGGGCCTTCGGAGTCTTGGCGAAACACAGGTACAGCGGCAATTCGGCGATATGGGTGCGCCGCAGCAGGGACGGATCCTTGGCGCGGTTGATGACGTAATCGACTTCGGTCAGAGCGTCGATGTAGAAATCAGCGCGGTTGTGGGTCAGCATCGAAACGATGCCGGTACGCCGCAACACTTCGTCGAAGTGGCGCACATTGGGCAAGTAATGCTGGTAATCGTAGCCGCGGACCCAGGCCAGTCGATAATTGCCCAGAGTTTGCGGGGTGGGTACCGGACCGCTGGCCAGGCCCAAGGCGTAGATGTGATCGGTGTCGAAGTTCCAATGGGGATAGTCCACCCCCTCGGACTCGTCACGATAGGAGCCTACGCAGGCATCGACTTCGCCACGTTCGGCCAGGCCCAGCGAACGCAGGTAGGGCTCGGTGCGGATGTCGATCTTGACGCCCGCCGGCTCGAAGACTTGCCGTAGCACGTCCCACCCCAGCCCATGACCGTCAGCAGCGGTGTAGTCTTCCCAGTCTTCGCTGGCCAGGTGAATCACCGACGGCGGCGTAGCCCCCCCTCCTCCCGCCTGGGCAAAAGAGCAAAACATCGCGAACGCCATCAACATCAAGCCGCGTACAGCCATCCCTGCTACTCCCGATTAACCGCTCTCCTGAATAACGCCTGAAAATCCCCGATCAGGCGAAAAACCGCACCAGTCCCTGCATCGCCAACCAGGCGAACACGCCGGCCAGGACATCATCGAGCATGATGCCAACGCCGCCATGGACATGCCGGTCAATCCAGCGAATCGGCCACGGCTTGAGGATATCGAATAAGCGGAACATCAGGAAACCCGCCAGCAACCACTGCCAACCTTCCGGCACCAGCCACAGGGTGATCCACATTCCGACCATTTCGTCCCAGACGATGCCTTCATGATCGTGTACCCGTAAATCGTCGGCCACTTTGCCGCACAGCCAGAAGCCGAACAACATGGTGATGCCCAGCATCAGCCAGTAACCCCAGTCGGGCAGCATCTGCCACAACGGGATAAAGGGTAGCGCAACCAACGACCCCCAAGTGCCCGGTGCCTTTGGCAAGGTGCCCGAGCCGAAGCCGAACGCCAGGAAATGCCACGGATTACGCCAGACCGACGGCGGAACGTGTTCTGCCGGGACCTGTTTGGGGTGATCTGTCACGGTGACTCCCGAAAATGTTGATAACCCCGGGTTTGCGGGGTGATGTCTTTGCCATCGGCGTCCAGCAGCTTCACGCCCTGCCCCGTCACCACCTGCCCGATCACATGTATC
The DNA here is from genome assembly GCF_050432945.1 of Pseudomonas sp. 18173. Classification (NCBI taxonomy): domain Bacteria; kingdom Pseudomonadati; phylum Pseudomonadota; class Gammaproteobacteria; order Pseudomonadales; family Pseudomonadaceae; genus Pseudomonas; species Pseudomonas sp. 18173. Next base: position 70,405 of record NZ_JBKFTN010000022.1, on the reverse strand, counting down.
GGCCAGCCGTCGGCCAGCAACAGCGGTAACTCGACGGACGGCAAGGTGAAGGCCAGGACGTAATCGTCGCCGCCACTCAGCGCCGCAACCTGAGCGTCCGGTTGACCGAGAAAATCGACCAGGCTCTGCGACAACGGCAAGCGATCCCGTTCGACTTCGATACCGACCTTCGAAGCCAGTGCGATATGCCCGCAATCGGCGAGCAGGCCATCGGAGATGTCCATGGCCGAGGTGGCCTTGCCACGCAATGCCTGACCCAAGCCGAGCTGCGGTTGCGGCGACCAGTAATGCGCCAGCAACGGCTCGGCAATGCTCGCTTCGGCCGTGCGCTGGCCGAGCACTAGTGGCAAGGCACCGGCGGCATTGCCCAGCTCGCCGCCGACACACAGCAGGTCGCCCGGTTGCGCACCGCTGCGGGTCAGCGCCAGACCGGCCGGCACGCGCCCGAACACGGTCATGGTCAGGCTCAGCGGCCCACGGGTCGTGTCGCCCCCCACCAGCGCCACGCCACAGCTTTGCGCCATCCGGTTCAAACCACGGGCATAGGCTTGCAGCCAATCGGCGGTCACCGTCGGCAAGGTCAAGGCAAGGGTAAAGGCAACGGGGGTGGCGCCCATGGCGGCCAAGTCGCTGACGGCTACGGCCAGCGAGCGCTGACCGAGCAGAAACGGATCGCAGGGATCGGCGAAATGCACGCCGGCCACCAACGTATCGGTAGAAATCGCCAACTGCTCCCCGGGAGGAACAGCCAGCAAGGCGCAGTCATCGCCAATCCCGAGGGCAACGCCTTCGCCGCCCTGCGCACAAGGCGCGGCGGCAAAGAAATTGCGGATCAGCTCAAACTCGCCCATGGCTTCGTGCCGACGATACAAGCGCCGATCAGCGCTTGAACGCCTTCACTTCAGCTTCACGCAGGCGCGGGGCCAGCTTGTCGAGCACACCGTTGACGAACTTGTGGCCATCGGTGGAACCGAAGACCTTGGCCAGTTCGATACCTTCGTTGATCACAACGCGGTATGGCACGTCGACGCGCTTGAGCAGTTCCCAGGTGGACAGGCGCAGAACCGCCAGTTCAACCGGGTCGAGCTCTTCGATGGTCAAGTCCAGGCAAGGCTTGAGTGCGGTGTCGATTTCGGTCTTGAACTGCGGAACCCCGTGCAGGATTTCGCGGAAGTACGCGCCGTCGACATCGCTGAAATCGTTATCGACCCGGAACTGCGCTTCGATCTCGTTCAGCGATTGCTTGGCCATGTGCCATTGGTACAGCGCCTGGGTCGCGAGCTGACGGGCTTCGCGGCGCTTGGCGCTTTTCGATGGCTTGCCGGCATCCGCAGGCTTTGGATCGCGCGGGTTGAAACGATCGCTATCGTCGCTAATCACTTGGCCTCCAACTGCGCCAGCAGGCTGACCATTTCCAGAGCGGACAGGGCAGCTTCAGCACCTTTGTTGCCGGCCTTGGTGCCGGAACGCTCGATGGCTTGCTCGATGGAGTCAACGGTCAGCACGCCGAATGCAACCGGTACGCCGAACTCCATGGACACCTGGGCCAGGCCCTTGGTGCATTCGCCAGCCACGTATTCGAAGTGCGGAGTGCCGCCACGAATGACTGCGCCCAGGGCGATGATTGCCGCGAACTCGCCCTTTTGAGCGACTTTCTGCGCAACCAGCGGGATTTCGAAGGCGCCAGGTGCGCGGATGATGGTGATGTCGCTTTCGCTTACGCCGTGGCGAACCAGGGCATCAACTGCACCGCTGACCAGGCTTTCAACGACGAAGCTGTTGAAACGGCCCACTACCAGAGCGTAGCGGCCTTTAGGGGCGATGAAGGTACCTTCGATGGTCTTCAGGGTCATTCGTCAGATCTCTTAAAGAGCCGGGACGCGTCTCGTACGCATCCCTCAGTGATATTTGAACCGCGAATTCAGGGCCGGAAACTGCCGGTCATTATTCGGAGGGCACGTATTCTACAACTTCCAGATCGAAACCGGATATCGCATTAAATTTCATCGGTGCCGACATCAGGCGCATTTTGCGCACGCCAAGGTCGCGCAGGATCTGCGAACCGGCACCCACGGTGCTGTAGGTGGTCGGCTTTTTCACCGCCAGGTGGTCGGCGGTTTCGCGGATGTGCGCCAGCAACACGTCGCCATCGAGCGGGTGACCGAGCAACAGCACCACGCCGCTGCCGGCCTCGGCAACCGTGGCCATGGCGGCGCGCAGGCTCCAGCGGCCCGGTTGCTTGACCATCAGCAGGTCACGCAGCGGGTCCATGTTGTGCACGCGAACCAGGGTCGGCTCTTCGGCACACACGTTGCCCAGGGTCAGCGCCATGTGCACGTCGCCTTCCACGGAATCACGATAGGTCACCAGGTTGAATTGGCCCAGTTCGCTGTCCAGCGGCTGCTCGGCAATCCGCTGAACGGTACGTTCGTGGATCATCCGGTAGTGGATCAGGTCGGCAATGGTGCCGATCTTGATGTCGTGTTCGGCGGCAAAAGCTTCCAGCTCGGCGCGACGGGACATGGTGCCGTCATCGTTCATCACTTCGCAGATCACGCCGCTCGGCTCAAAACCGGCCATGCGCGCCAGGTCGCATGCCGCTTCAGTGTGGCCGGCGCGGGCCAGGGTGCCGCCAGCCTGGGCCATCAGCGGGAAGATGTGACCCGGGCTGACGATGTCTTCAGCCTTGGCATCGCGGGCGGCAGCCGCTTGCACGGTACGTGCGCGGTCAGCGGCGGAGATGCCGGTGGTCACACCGGTGGCCGCTTCGATGGAGACGGTGAACTTGGTACCGAAACCGGAACCGTTGCGCGGTGCCATCAACGGCAGCTTGAGCAGCTCGCAACGCTCACGGCTCATCGGCATGCAGATCAGGCCACGGGCGTGCTTGGCCATGAAGTTGATGTGCTCGGGCTTGCAGCACTCGGCGGCCATGATCAGGTCGCCTTCGTTCTCGCGGTCTTCGTCATCCATGAGGATGACCATCTTGCCTTGGCGGATGTCTTCAACCAGTTCTTCGATGCTATTGAGCGCCACAAGGCACCCCCTTGAGTCAGGATTTGAGGTAGCCGTTGGCGGCCAGAAAGCTTTCGGTGATGGTGCTGCCGGCAGTCGACTCTGCAGCCTTGTCGCCCAGCAACAGGCGCTCCAGGTAACGGGCCAGCAAATCCACTTCCAGGTTCACCCGGCGACCTGGCTGGTACGACGCCATGATGGTTTCGCTCAGGGTATGCGGAATGATGGTCAGCAGGAACTCGGCGCCATCGACCGCATTCACGGTCAGGCTGGTGCCGTCGACGGTGATCGAGCCTTTGTGGGCAATGTACTTGGCCAGGTCCTTCGGCGCGCGAATGCGAAATTCCACGGCGCGCGCGTTTTCGGTACGGGCAACCACTTCGCCCACACCGTCGACGTGACCGCTGACCAGGTGCCCGCCGAGGCGAGTGGTCGGGGTCAGGGCTTTTTCCAGATTGACCAGGCTGCCGCTTTTCAGGTCATTCATGGCAGTGCAGTCGAGGGTTTCGCGGCTGACGTCTGCCGCAAAGCCGTTGCCGGGCAACTCGACAGCGGTCAGGCACACGCCGTTGACCGCGATGCTGTCGCCCAGTTTGACGTCGCTCAGGTCGAGCTTGCCGGTTTCGACGTGTACCCGCACATCACCGCCCTTTGGGGTCAATGCACGAATACTGCCGATGGATTCGATGATGCCGGTAAACATGAGGTTCTCCTCGAGAACAAAGCCAAAGCTTGCGCGATGGCCGGAAATTATACGCTTGCTGCTGGAGAGGGAATGGCAATGACTCGCCAGTCATCGCCAACCGCACGAATTTCGGTGATTTTAAGCTCCGGCGCATCCTTCATTTGCGCGAGCGGCCAGTCCAGCAGCGGTCGCGCCGTAGAGCCCAAAAACTTGCCGGCGATGAAAATCTGGAACTCATCCACCAGCCCGAGCTGGGCAAAGGCACCCGCCAGACGCGGACCGGCCTCGACCAACACCTCGTTGACCCCACGGGCGGCGAGCTCGACCAGCAACTGGCGTAGATCGACCTGGCCGTCATAGCCGGGCACGATCAGGCATTCCGGGCCGTTGGCGTACTGTTCTTCCACGGCGACACAGGTGGCGACCAGCGCCGGACCGGCCTTGAAGAATGGCGCATCCAGCGGCACCCGCAGGCGGCCGTCGACCAGCACCCGCAGCGGCGGGCGGCTCATGGCCAGGGCCGTTTGCCCGGCATCCAGCCCCAGCTCATCGGCGCGCACGGTCAACCGCGCGTTGTCCGCCAGCACCGTGTCGGCGCCGGTCAGCACTACGCTGGCCTGGGCGCGCAGGCGTTGCACCGCCGAACGTGCGGCTGTACCGGTGATCCATTGGCTTTCGCCGCTTTCCATCGCCGTGCGACCGTCCAGGCTCATGGCCAACTTGACCCGCACGAACGGCAAGCCGTGTTCCATGCGCTTGAGGAAACCCTGATTGAGCTGGCGTGCCTCACCTTCCAGCACGCTGCTTTCAGTGGCGATGCCAGCCTGAGCCAGGCGTTGCAGACCGCGACCGGCGACTTCCGGGTTCGGGTCCTGCATCGCCGCGACCACGCGGGCCACGCCGGCATTGACCAGCGCATCGGCACAGGGCGGCGTACGGCCGTGGTGGCTGCACGGTTCGAGCGTCACATAGGCGGTAGCGCCACGAGCTTGCTCACCGGCCGCGCGCAAGGCGTGGACCTCAGCGTGAGGCTCGCCGGCGCGCTCATGCCAGCCTTCGCCGACAATCTGCCCGCCCTGCACGATCACGCAACCCACCCGCGGATTGGGGTGCGTCGTGTAATGCCCCTTGCGCGCCAGTTCCAGGGCGCGGGCCATGAAATGAGCATCGAGGATGGCAAGTTCTGCGGGCGAGGTCATTCTTTCACCGGTTCACGGGCCAGGCGGTCGATCTCTTCGCGGAACTCGTTGAGGTCCTGGAAGCGTCGATACACCGAAGCGAAGCGGATGTAGGCGACTTCGTCGAGCTTCTGCAGCTCGGCCATCACCAGTTCACCGACCACGAGGGATTTGACCTCGCGCTCGCCGGTGGCACGCAGTTTGTGTTTGATGTGCACCAGCGACGATTCGAGGCGCTCGACGCTCACCGGGCGCTTTTCCAGCGCTCGCTGCATGCCGGCGCGGAGCTTTTCTTCGTCGAACGGCTGGCGACTGCCGTCGGTTTTAATCAGGCGCGGCAACACCAGTTCAGCCGTCTCGAACGTCGTGAAACGCTCGCCGCAGGCCAGGCATTCACGCCGGCGGCGCACCTGTTCGCCCTCGGCGACCAGACGCGAGTCGATGACCTTGGTGTCGTTGGCACCGCAGAAGGGACAGTGCATGGTGGCAGGCAACAAAAAAAGGGAGGGCCATGGTAGCGCATCCCGGTGGCAAGACAAGCCATAGGGTTTGCGGTATACAGACGCAATGATCACTTGATCCATGGAATTCAGCTTTATGGAGCCACCGATGTCGTTACGTCCGCTCGTTTTGCTCAGTGTTTTCAGCCTGCTGGTGGCTTGCGGCAGCGATGCGCCCAAGCCCCAGCCGCCAACGCCAGGCCCGGCGCCGCAACAGGCGCAAAAGAAGGCCAGGGAGGCCGCTGAGCTCGGCCCCTTGCCCGCCTATCAGCGTGAACTGAGCGGCACCCTGCAAGGCGTGCCGGCAGGTGCCGAAGTCGAACTGGCATTGCTGGTGATCGACGAAAGAAACCGCCCGCAACAATTGCTCGCCAGCTCCAGCCTGATCGGCAACAACCAGGCCTTGCCGTTTCACCTGCGCTTCAACCCGGATGCCTTTCCGGTCGGCGCACGCGTTGAGCTGCGAGGCCGCGCCAGCCAGTCGGGCCAGTTGATCCTGCACCTGCCGTCGCAGCTGATTACCCAGCCGACCACCCAGTCCCTGGGCCAACTGCAATTCGTCAAAGCCCCATGAATGCACCGTTTGATCTGCAACGGGCCCTGGCTGAACTGCTTGGTGACGCACAACTGGTGGCCTGCCCGTTGCCGGAAACCGACTTGCAACTGTGGCTGATCGACGGCGACAACATGGACCGCGCCTTCAGCCCGGAAGAAACCCGGCGCATCCTGCATGAGCCGCCGTACTGGAGTTTCTGCTGGGCCAGCGGCCTGGCCGTGGCCCGCTATCTGGCCGACAACCCGCATTGGGTCGAAGGCAAGCGGGTGCTGGATTTCGGGGCCGGTTCCGGGGTGGCGGGGATTGCCGCCGCCAAGGCCGGTGCGCTGGAAGTGCTGGCCTGCGACCTCGACCCGTTGGCAATTGCCGCGTGCCGGGCCAATGCCGAACTCAATGACGTACAGCTCAATTACTCGACGGATTTTTTCGCCGAGGCTGATCGCTTCGACCTGATTCTGGTGGCGGACGTGCTGTACGACCGGGCGAACCTGCCGCTGCTCGACCAGTTCCTCAGTCGCGGCCGAGAGGCGCTGGTGGCGGACTCCCGAGTACGGGATTTTCGCCATCCGTTGTACCGGCGCATCGAAATGCTCGAAGCCATGACCCTGCCGGACCTGGCCGAGCCCCACGAGTTTCGGCATGTGAGCCTCTATCACGCCGCCCGCGCCTGACCGTATAGTTGCCCCATTCACGCTTCTACGAGATTGCCCATGAGTCAGGAAACGCCGTACATCTTCGACGCCACGACTGCCGATTTCGACCAGTCGGTGATCGAGAACTCCTTCCACAAGCCGGTGCTGGTGGATTTCTGGGCCGAATGGTGCGCGCCCTGCAAAGTGCTGATGCCGATGTTGCAGAGCATTGCCGAGAGCTATCAGGGTGAGTTGCTGCTGGCCAAGGTCAACTGTGACATCGAGCAGGACATCGTCGCCCGCTTCGGCATCCGCAGCCTGCCGACCGTGGTGCTGTTCAAGGACGGCCAGCCTGTCGACGGTTTTGCCGGCGCCCAGCCGGAATCCGCCGTGCGCGCCCTGCTCGAACCCCATGTGCAGATGCCGCCACCGGCCGCCGCCGATCCGTTCGAACAGGCCCAGGCGCTGTTCGACGACAGCCGCTTTGCCGATGCCGAAGCCCTGCTCAAAGTGCTGCTGGGTGAAGACAACACCAATGCCAAGGCGTTGATCCTGTACGCCCGCTGCCTGACCGAGCGTGGTGAACTGGGCGAAGCGCAAGCCGTGCTGGACGCCGTCAAGAGTGATGAGCACAAGGCTGCACTGGCTGGCGCCAAGGCACAGATCAAGTTTCTCGGCCTGGCCAGGGACTTGCCCGATGCCGCCGACCTGAAGGCCCGGCTGGCGAAAGATCCCCAGGACGATGAGGCGGTCTATCAACTGGCTATCCAGCAACTGGCCCGCCAGCAATACGACGCCGCGCTGGATGCGTTACTCAAGCTGTTCATCCGCAACCGCAGCTACAGCGAAGGCTTGCCGCACAAGACCTTGCTGCAGGTGTTCGAGTTGCTGGGCAATGACCACCCGCTGGTCAGCACGTACCGCCGCAAGTTGTTTGCCGCGCTGTACTGAGCCGCCCCTGTAGGAGCGAGCCTGCTCGCGAAAAACCTGAGAACACCGAGGTGATTCAGGTTTCCCGCGTTATCGTTGACGCCCATCGCGAGCCAGCTCGCTCCTACACCAGCCAGCGATAGATCGGTGTATCGGTGCCGCTTTCCACCTTCACGTCCGGACTGTGGCGCAACCGCACCAACAGGCGCTTGCCCGCCGCCGCGCTGCCGGTCAGGCCTTCGAGCTGATCGAGCAGATCCGGTCCGCTGAGCTGCCCGGCCTGGCGCAACAAATCCCGGGCGATCTGCCACAGCGCATCATCCTGATTCAGCGGTTTCGCCGCTGGCGCGCTGACTGTGGATTTTTCCACCTGCAACTGGGCCCCTAGTCGCGCCCAGTCCGCGTCGTCCATCTCCAGGGTCAAGTCCACCGGCCAGTCGCCGATGCTTCCGCGAATTCGCAACATAGGTCTGCTCCCGCACATTTCTTGCGTGCATGCTCCCATGGGACTTGTGCAACGCCAAGCAGGCAGTCAAACTCTCCGCACAAACGTTATAAGATCACATAACATATTCTTCATTTTACTTTTCGGAGACTCGTCATGCGTCGTCTGCTTCTTGCCCTGCCGTTTGCCATGCTGCCGTTGGTTGTCACCCATGCCGCCGACGAACACGATCATGAGCACGGCAGCCTGGGTGCCCACGAACATGGCGTGGGACGCCTGAACGCGGCGCTGGACGGCCAGACCCTGGAGCTGGAGCTGGATAGCCCGGCCATGAACCTGGTGGGTTTCGAGCACGTCGCCAGCAGCGACGCAGACAAGGCCAAAGTCGCCGCCACCCGCGCCCGACTGGAACAACCGCTGGCCCTGTTCAACTTGCCAAAAGCTGCTGGTTGCGTGGTGGAAAACCAGGAACTGGAAAGCCCATTGTTCGGCGACAAACCCGATGTCGACGATGATCACGATGAAGACGCCAAGGACGAAGACGGCCACGAACATCACCATGATCACAGCGAAATCCACGCTCGCTATCAGTTCACCTGCGCCACACCGGCAGCATTGAAGTCATTGGACCTGGCGAATATTTTCACCAGTTTCCCGGCCACCCGGAAAATTCAGGTACAACTGATCGGCCCGAGCGGGCAGCAAGGCGTTGAAGTGACGGACAAGGCTGCCGCCCTGAAATTCTGACCCACTGAAGATCCCCTTGTGGGAGCGAGCCTGCTCGCGATTGACGTCAACGATAACGCGGGATATCTGATTCACCTTGGTGCTCTCAGGTTTTTCGCGAGCGAGCTCGCTCCTACAAGGGTTCACCACCAACCACACCGGTTTCACATGACCCAAGCACTCATCGAACTGTCCGACCTGGGCTTCAGTTGGCCCGGTCACCCGCCACTGCTGGATATCCCTGCGTTTCGCCTGGAGCGTGGAGAAACCCTGTTTCTCAAGGGCCCCAGCGGCAGCGGCAAGACCACCCTGCTCGGCTTGCTCGGCGGCGTGCAAAAACCCGATCGCGGCAGTATCCGCCTGCTCGGCCAGGAGCTGACGCAGCTCTCGGCCGGTGCCCGCGACCACTTCCGCGTCGATCACACCGGCTACATCTTTCAGCAGTTCAACCTGCTGCCGTTTCTGTCGGTGCGTGAAAACGTCGAACTGCCCTGCCACTTCTCGAAACTGCGTGCCGAACGAGCGAAACAACGCCATGGCAGCGTCGACAAAGCGGCCGCGACGTTGCTCGCCCACTTGGGTTTGAAGGATGAAAACATCCTCGGTCGCCGTGCCGACTCGTTGTCCATCGGCCAGCAGCAACGGGTCGCCGCGGCCCGCGCGCTGATCGGTCAACCGGAACTGGTGATCGCCGACGAGCCGACCTCGGCCCTCGATTACGACGCCCGCGAGAACTTCATTCGCCTGCTGTTCGCCGAATGCCGCGAAGCCGGGGCGAGCCTGTTGTTCGTCAGCCACGACCAGAGCCTTGCGCCGTTGTTCGATCACAACCTGTCGCTGGCCGAACTCAATCGCGCCGCCACCCCGTCCGAGGTCTGAGATGTATTTGTTTCGTCTAGCCATGGCCAGCCTGGCTAACCGCCGCTTCACCGCGATCCTCACGGCGTTCGCCATCGCCCTGTCGGTGTGCCTGCTGCTGGCGGTGGAGCGCGTGCGCACCGAAGCCAAGGCCAGTTTCGCCAGCACCATCAGCGGCACCGACCTGATCGTCGGCGCCCGCTCCGGCTCGGTGAACCTGTTGTTGTATTCGGTGTTCCGCATCGGCAACGCCACCAACAACATCCGCTGGGACAGCTTCGAGCACTTCGCCAACAACCCGAAAGTGAAATGGGCCATCCCGATGTCCCTCGGCGACTCCCATCGCGGCTACCGGGTGATGGGCACCACCGAAGCCTACTTCGAGCATTACCAGTACGGACGCCAGCAACACCTGGAGCTGGCCGATGGCCGGGCCTTCGCCACCGACCCGTTCGAAGTGGTGCTCGGTGCCGAAGTGGCCGAGGCACTGCATTACAAACTCGGCGACAAACTGGTACTGGCCCACGGCGTGGCGGCAATCAGCCTGGTCAAGCACGACGACAAGCCGTTCACCGTGGTCGGCATTCTCAAGCGCACCGGCACCCCGGTGGACCGCACGCTGCACATCAGCCTTGGCGGCATGGAAGCGATTCACATCGACTGGCATAACGGCGTACCGGCCCGGGGCGAGGGTCGCATCACCGCCGATCAGGCGCGCAACATGGACCTCACGCCGCAAGCGATCACCGCGTTCATGCTCGGTCTGAACAACAAGATTTCGACCTTTGCCCTGCAACGGGAAATCAACGAGTTCCGCGGCGAGCCGATGCTGGCGATCCTGCCGGGCGTGGCGTTGCAAGAGCTGTGGAGCCTGATGGGCACGGCAGAAAAAGCCTTGTTCGTGGTCTCGTTGTTTGTGGTGCTGACCGGATTGATCGGCATGCTGACGGCCATTCTCACCAGCCTCAACGAACGCCGCCGGGAAATGGCGATCCTGCGTTCGGTGGGTGCACGACCGTGGCATATCGCGACGCTGTTGGTGCTCGAAGCCTTTGCCCTGGCGCTGTCAGGCGTGATCGCCGGTGTGGCGTTGCTGTATGTGTGCATCGCCGCGGCCCAGGGTTATGTGCAAGCCAACTACGGCCTGTTCCTGCCGCTGTCCTGGCCAAGCGAGTATGAATGGACGCTGCTCGGTGGCATCCTGATCGCCGCGCTGCTGATGGGCAGCGTGCCGGCCTGGCGCGCCTATCGCCAATCCCTGGCCGATGGCCTGTCGATCCGTTTATGAGGACGTTGAAAATGCCCCGCGCTGTACTTGCGCTGTTGATGCTGGTCGCCCTGCCCTTGTGGGCCGCCCAGCCGCGAGACCTGACCTGGTCGGAGATGATCCCGCCGGATGCGCCGAAAGAAGTGCCGAACATGACGCCACTACACGACCTGTCGCAGATGAGCAATGCCCTGTCGGCCGAGTCGGCACCGGCCGCCAAGCAGGACCTGCCCAACGCGCCGGTGGTCAAGACCCTCGATGGCCAGAACATTCGCTTGCCCGGCTACATCGTGCCGCTGGAAGTGAGCGAGGAAGGACGCACCACGGAGTTCCTGCTGGTGCCGTACTTCGGCGCCTGCATCCACGTACCGCCACCACCGTCGAACCAGATCGTGCACGTCAAGAGCGAGGTCGGCGTGAAGCTCGACGAGCTGTATCAGCCGTACTGGATCGAAGGCGCGCTGCAGGTCAAGGCATCCACCAGTGAGCTGGCGGATGCCGGGTATCAGATGGAGGCGGACAAGATTTATCTGTATGAGCTGCCGGAGTGAAGCCGGTGGCTTTGTGTTGTTAGAANGCTTCACGCTGCTGGCGTTTGACATCCCGGCCGGGCAAGCGGCGGCCTACTATCCGGAAGTGAACCCGCTGGTGCCGCTGGAAAGCATCGGCGATGGCAGCCATACGCCAACATCGAAATTCGTGGCGATCCGCCTGGAAGCGGCAAGCGAGACCGGGTTGATCATGGCCAGGTCTGCGTAACACGTCGTTTGATCTGGCCTCTTCGCGAGCAAGCCCGCTCCCACATTGGAATGCGTTCCCCTGTGGGAGCGGGCTTGCTCGCGAAGAGGCCCTCGAAATCGCTACAAAACCCAATCCTTCCCACTTTCCTTGAGCTGCATCAAAAGACCGAATAGTTAGCCGGCTTACCATTGGACATCAAAATTTTTAACGTCCTCTGGAGCCCCCATGAACAAGTCCACGCTCAGCGCTTCGCTGCTTGCCCTCGCGCTCGCGGCCCCGCTCGCCCACGCCCACGAGGCCGGTGACATCATCCTTCGGGCGGGCGCCATCACCGTCAACCCGAAGGCCGACAGCTCCAGCGTGAAGGTCGATCAGGGTCCGCTGGCCGGCACCGACCTGGGCGGCAAGGCGACCATGGACAGCGACACGCAGCTGGGCCTGAACTTCGCTTACATGATCACCAACAACTGGGGGATCGAACTGCTCGCGGCCACCCCGTTCGAGCATGACGTGCAACTCAAAGGCACCGCCCTGCCTGCCGCCAACGGCAAACTCGGCTCCCTCAAACACCTGCCGCCGACCCTGAGCGTGGTCTACTACCCGCTGGATTCGAAGTCGGCCTTCCAGCCGTACGTCGGCGCCGGCATCAATTACACCTGGATCTACGACGAAAGCCTGAGCAGTGAAGCCAAGTCCGCCGGCTTCAGCAACTTCAAGGCTGAGAACACCTGGGGTCTGGCCTGGCAGGTGGGTGCCGACTACATGCTGACCGACCATGTCATGCTCAACGCCCAGGTGCGCTACATCGACATCGATACCCGTGCCACCGTCGAAAACAACTCGATTGCACCGGGCACTCGCGCCAAGGTCAACGTCGACGTCGATCCGTTCGTGTACATGGTTGGCCTGGGCTACAAGTTCTAAAGAACGTTCACGTGGTGGTGAATGAGGCTTGGTGGTGATCAGATTTAAAATTGACGACGACTGCTGCGCAGTCGATCGGGGGCAAGCCCCCTCGCCACAGGTATTGCGTTCGCTTTAACGCAAATTCCGGCCACAAAAAAGGCGCCAGTCAAAGGCGCCTTTTTTGTATCTGCAAGATCCTCAGCGCCCCAGCAACCGCGCCAGCCCCACACGCATCGGTGTCTGCTCCGAGGTCGTGAAGCGTTCCAAAAGACGCCGGTTGTTCGCCCGTGAATGACGAATGTCACCGGAGCGCGCCGGGCCGTAGCTCACCGGTGGCAGCTTGCCGACCACGGCTTCGAGCGCTTCGAGCATTTGCTTGAGGGTCGTCGCCTGGTTCCAGCCAACGTTGACCGCACCGACTTCGACCCGAGGCTGCTCGATGGCCTGCACCAGCAAGTCGACCAGGTCCTCGACGTAGACAAAATCCCGGGTCTGTTCGCCATCGCCGAACACGGTGATCGGCAGGCCCTTTTGCGCTCGCTCGCTGAAAATGCTGATCACCCCGGAATACGGCGATGACGGATCCTGGCGCGGGCCGAAGATGTTGAAGAAGCGGAAAATCACCGGCTCCAGCGCATGTTGGCGGCGGTAGAAATCGAAGTAGTGCTCGCTGGCCAGTTTGTCCGCCGCATAGGGCGTCAGTGGCGCTTTAGGCGTGTCTTCGTCGATCGACTCGCCCTCGCCATTGTTGCCGTACACCGCCGCGCTGGAGGCAAACAGCACGCGCTTGACCCCGGTCTGACGCATGGCTTCGCAGACATTCAGCGTACCGATGAAATTGCTCTGGTGGGTTTTCACCGGATCGTCCACCGAGGCCTGCACCGAGGCCACGGCCGCCAGATGCGCCACGGCGCTGCAGCCGGCCATCGCCTGGGTAACCAACGCCGCATCGGCCACGTCGCCGACGATCAGCTCGACCTTGGGATTGTCCAGCGGCAGATTGCTGCGCTTGCCGGTGGACAGGTCATCGAGAATCCGCACCGAATGGCCCTTGGCAAGCAGGGCGTCAGTCAAGTGCGAACCAATGAAACCGGCACCACCGGTGATCAAAACGGGGCCGTCAGCCATGGCGATAGAACCTGTCCAGTAGCGCGGGAAGCGCCGCACGCCAGGCGCGCGGCTTGATCCCGAAGGTGTGCAGAATTTTCTTGCAGGCCAATACCGCGTGCTGCGGCTCTTCGGCAGCATCCGGGCGTGCGGCGTGGGCCTGGGCGGTCGGGGCTTCGATGGCCAGCGGATGCAGGCTGCGGGCTTCGGTCAGAATCGCCTGCCCCAGCGCCAGCGGCGTGGTCGCCTCATGCCCGGCGTAGTGGTAGGTGCCCCACAGCGGCGCGGCGCAATCGAGTTGCTTGAGCACTGAAATGATCACGCGGGCGGCATCATCGACTGGCGTCGGATTGCCGCGCCGGTCGTCGGCCATCAGCAGTTCTTCGGGTTGTTCGGCACGGGCGAGGAAGCGGCCAAGGGTGCCGTCCGGACTGTCGTCCAGCAGCCAGCCAAAACGCAACAGCACGTGTTGCGGGCAGGTGGCGCGAACGCTTTGTTCGATGCGCCACAGTGCCTGGCCACGCAGGCCCAGTGGCACGGGTTCGTCTTTCTCGCTGTAGGCCGTGGCGCGGGAGCCGTCGAACACGCGATAACTGGAAGGTTGCAGCAGAACGATGTTGTGGTGCTGGCACAGTTCCGCCAGACGCTCGATCGCACGCTCCTGGCCAGCCAGGCGCTGTTCGCTCACCGCCTCCGCCTGAAACCAGTCGAAATAGTAGGCAAGGTTGATCAATGCATCGGGACGGGTGTCGTCGAGCAGTTGTGTCAGGCTCGCGGCATCCCAGCCGTCTTGCGGCGGGCGGGGGGCGAGGAAGCCGATGTCTTCCTCCGCACCGAGGCGAATCAGCGCCTGCCCAAGGGCATTTCCGCCGCCCAGTAACATAAGGCGCATTCGCATAGAGTCAGCAGGCCCAGTCTGATTGAAACAATGGCTTTATCGACACCGCGCCCGGGCGATGTCGTTGGTAATTGCCGGAATCGTTGCATTTTGCGGGTTTAGTGCGCAACCGTCATCCGTAAAGTGTAGATCCGTGGGATTTGTGGTGCTGCTACTGGCCCCTTCGCGGGCAAGCCCGCTCCCACAGTATCCCTGTCGTTCACAAATTTTATGTTCACAGAAAATCACTGTGGGAGCGGGCTTGCCCGCGAAGAGGCCCTGAGGGCCGCTAGAGATCCCCGAGTGGTACTTGCATCTTGCGCCCCCACCCGCCTAACTTGCTGCATGAACCTGCCCATCCCCGCAGACAGTGCCCTGAGCGGCTTTCACCCCGCCGTCAGCGCCTGGTTCAGCCACACATTCGCAGCGGTCACCGCCGCCCAGGCCCGGGCGTGGCCGTTGATCCGCCAGCAGCGCTCGACCCTGATCGCCGCGCCCACCGGCTCCGGCAAGACCCTCACCGCCTTTCTCGCCGTCATCGACGACCTGGTGCATCGCGGCCTGGAATCCGCCGACGGCCTGCCCGACGCCACGCTGGTGGTCTACGTCTCGCCGCTCAAGGCGCTGTCCAACGACATCCAGATCAACCTGCAAAACCCGCTGGCCGGCATAACCGAGCAATTGCGCCTGATGGGCCTGCCCGAATTGCAGATCACCACGGCCGTGCGCACCGGCGACACACCACAAAAAGATCGCTCGGCGATGCGCAAGACGGCACCGCACATTCTGGTGACCACGCCGGAATCGCTGTACGTATTGCTCGGTTCCGACTCCGGTCGGCAGATGCTCGGCACCACACAGACGGTGATCATCGACGAAATCCACGCCATGGCCGCCAACAAACGCGGCAGCCATCTGACACTGAGCCTTGAACGCCTGCAGGCATTGTGCGCGCAACCACTGCTGCGCATCGGTCTGTCGGCCACGCAAAAACCCATCGAAGCCGTCTCGCGCTTCCTTGTCGGTCGCGAGCGTCCGTGCGAGATCGTCGACATCGGCCACGCCCGCCCCCGCGACCTGGACATCGAAGTGCCGCCCGTGCCGCTGTCGGCAGTGATGGCCAACGATGTCTGGGAGCTGGTCTACGACCGCCTCGCCGCCCTCGCCCGGGAACACAGGACCACGCTGATATTCGTCAACACACGGCGCCTGGCCGAGCGCCTGAGCCGGCACCTGAGTGAACGCCTGGGCAAGGACGCCGTGGCCGCCCACCACGGCAGCCTGGCCAAGGAGTTTCGCCTGGACGCCGAACAGCGACTCAAGCGCGGCGACCTGCAAGTGCTGATCGCCACGGCGTCGCTGGAACTGGGCATCGATATCGGCGACGTCGACCTGGTGTGCCAGATCGCCTCGCCACGTTCGATTGCCGGGTTTGTGCAACGGGTCGGCCGCTCCGGGCACCAGGTCGGCGGTACGCCCAAGGGCCGTCTGTTCGCCACCACCCGCGACGACCTGATCGAATGCGCCGCGCTGCTCGACTGCGTGCGCCGGGGTGAACTCGATACCTTGCTGATCCCGCAAGCGCCGCTGGACGTGCTGGCACAACAGATCATCGCCGAGGTCAGTTGCCAGGAGTGGCCGGAACAGGCGCTGCTGGAGATGCTGCGCCGCGCCTCGCCCTATGCCGGGCTCGACGACAAGCACTACCAGGCGCTGCTGCACATGCTCTCCGAGGGTTACAACGGGCGCCAGGGCATGCGTAGCGCCTACCTGCACCGCGACGCCGTGAGCCGCACCCTGCGCGGTCGCCGGGGCGCAAAACTGACGGCGGTGACCAGTGGCGGGACCATTCCGGACAACGCCGACTACAGCGTGCTGCTGGAACCTCAAGGGCTGAACATCGGCACCATCAACGAAGACTTCGCCGTGGAAAGCATCGCCGGGGATGTCTTCCAGTTGGGCAATACGTCCTATCGGATCCTGCGCGTGGAAACCGGCAAGGTGCGGGTCGAGGATGCCCAGGGCCAGCCACCGACCATTCCGTTCTGGCTCGGCGAAGCGCCGGGGCGCAGTGCCGAATTGTCCTCGGCGGTGGCACGCTTGCAGGCACAGCTCGACGACCTGCTGGGGGCAGCGCCTGGCAACTTGCAGCCAGCCCTCGACTGGCTGACCGACACTCTGGGCCTGAACCTCGCCAGCGCCGGACAACTGGTGGACTACCTGGCCCGTGCACGGCAAACGCTGGGCGCCCTGCCATCACAGGACACGCTGTTGATGGAGCGCTTTTTCGATGAGTCCGGCGGCACCCAACTGATCATTCACACGCCGTTCGGCAGTCGCATCAACCGCGCCTGGGGCCTGGCCCTGCGCAAGCGTTTCTGTCGCACCTTCAATTTCGAATTGCAGGCCGCCGCCAGCGAAGACGCCATCGTGCTGTCGCTGTCCACCAGCCACAGCTTTGAACTGGACGATGTCTGGCGCTACCTGCACAGCAACAGCGCCGAGCACCTGCTGGTTCAAGCCGTGCTCGACGCACCGCTGTTCGGCGTGCGCTGGCGCTGGAATGCCGGGGTGGCCCTGGCGCTGCCGCGCTACAGCGGCGGGCGCAAAGTCCCGCCGCAGATCCAGCGGATGAAAAGCGAAGACCTGATCGCCAGCGTGTTTCCCGACCAGATCGCCTGCGTGGAAAACCTCGCCGGCGAACGGGAGATTCCCGACCATCCGCTGGTAGAGCAAACCCTCGACGACTGCCTGCACGATGCCATGGACAGTGAAGGCTGGCTGGCCTTGTTGCGGCGCATGGAACGCGGCGACATTCGCCTGATCAGCCGCGACTTGCCGGCACCCTCACCGCTGGCGGCAGAGATTCTCAGCGCCCGGCCCTATACCTTTCTCGACGATGCGCCGCTGGAGGAGCGCCGCACCCAGGCGGTGCTCAATCGCCGCTGGAGCGACCCGCAATCCACCGACGACCTCGGCGCGCTGGACGCCGAAGCGATTGCCGCCGTACGCGACGAAGCCTGGCCGGCGCCCTCCGGTGTCGATGAAATGCACGAAGCCTTGATGAGTCTGGCGTGCATCTGCGATGCCGAGGCCAGCGCCAATCCGCAATGGCTCGACTGGCTCGATAGCCTGGCCGACAGCGAACGCGCCAGCCGTATGCAGATCAACGCCGGGCAATCGTTGTGGCTGGCGCTGGAGCGCCTGACCTGCTTGCGGGCGATTTATCCACAGGCTGAAATGACGCCCCCGCTGCAAGCGCTGCCGGACTTCGATGAAACCTGGACAGCCGAGGACGCCGCACTCGAACTGATCCGCGCACGGCTCAGCGCCTTCGGACCGCTCCCACTCATTTCCATTGCCGAACCACTCGGCTTGCCCGCCGCGCAGGTCAATCAAGCCCTGGCGCAACTGGAACGCGAAGGCTACGTGCTGCGCGGCCGCTTCACCCCGGGCACCACTCAGGAAGAATGGTGCGAGCGACATTTGCTGGCGCGGATCCATCGCTACACGGTCAAGCGTCTGCGTCGGGAAATCGAACCGGTGGCCTTGCAGGATTTCATGCGATTCCTGTTCGACTGGCAGCACGTGTCGACTGCAAGCCAGGGCCAGGGCGCGGCGGTATTGCCAGCCGTCATCGCACAATTCGAAGGCTACCCTGCCGCCGCTTCAGCCTGGGACAGCGACATCCTGCCGGTACGCATCAAGGACTACTCGGCGTCCTGGCTGGATGAGTTGTGCCGCAACGGCAAACTGGTCTGGACGCGCCTGACGGCGCACAACAAAGGCGCCAGCACCGCGCTGCGCAGCACGCCGATTGTATTGCTGCCACGCAACCGGGTCGGCCTCTGGAGCGGCCTGGCCGAACAGACACCGGTCAGTGAACTGTCGCCGAAAACGCAAAAGGTCCACACCGCCCTCACCCGGCACGGCGCGCTGTTTTTCGATGAGCTGGTCCACGAAGCTCATCTGCTGCGTTCGGAACTGGAAATCGCCCTGCAGGAACTGGTGGGCGCCGGGCTGGTGAATGCCGACAGCTTCGCCGGGTTGCGCGCACTGATCACCCCGGCCAGCAAGCGCCAGCCGCGCAACAGTCGACGTGGGCGCGGAGCATTCATTGGCGGCATGGACGACGCCGGGCGCTGGGCCCTGTTGCGACGAACGCCTGCCGTGCCGCTGGGGGAAAACCAGCGTCCCGCGCCAGCACCGGCCGAAACGCTGGAACACATCGCCATGACCTTGCTGCGCCGCTACGGCGTGGTGTTCTGGCGCTTGCTGGAACGAGAGGCGGACTGGCTGCCGAACTGGCGCGAATTGCTGCGTACGTTCCATCGCCTGGAGGCTCGCGGCGAGATTCGTGGCGGACGCTTTGTCAGCGGCCTGGCGGGTGAGCAATTCGCCTTGCCCGAGGCGATTCCATTGTTGCGGGAGGTACGGCGCAAACCTCATGACGGCAGCCTGGTTGCGGTATGCGGGGTCGATCCGCTGAACCTCGCCGGCACGCTGTTGCCGGGTGCGAAGGTGCCGGCAGTGGCGAGCAATCGGCTGGTGTATCGCGACGGGTTGCCGGTCGCTGCCGAGATTGCCGGCAAGCAGCATTTTTGGCTGGAGATGGATCAGCAGGCCATGGCTGAAGTGCATAGCAAACTGATCAGGCATTGATGTTGTCTGGTCTGGCCTCATCGCGGGCAAGCCCGCTCCCACAGGATCAGTGTTTGACCACAAATCTGTAGCTCACCGAGTCCACTGTGGGAGCGGGCTTGCCCGCGAAGAGGCCCTGACAGTCGATGAAGAACTCCAGGGCATTGCCCATCACTGCGACCGCGACCGATCCGGCATCAGCACCGCCGAATGATCCGGCTCATGCACGGCATCCGGTGGTGGCTCGACCGGATGCCTTGGCACCAGCGCCTGTTGTGGATAAGTTTGCGCGAAATGCACCCACGGGCAGTTATCCACAAGCTTTTTAAGGCGCTGGTTGAAGGCCCGGCTCACGGCATACTGGCCACCGGACACCGTGCGGAATTGCGCGGTCAGCACCACGCCGTTGAGGTCCATCTTGTCGACGCCAAACACATCCAGCGGCCCTTGCAGGTTGTAGCGCAGGAACGCGTCGCTGCTGATGGAATGCCCGGCTTCACGGATCAGTTCGATGGCCTTGTCGACATCGGTGTCATAGGTGAATTGCACCGAGAAATACGCATAGGCGAATTGCCGCGACTGGTTGGTCACGGCCTTGATCTGCCCGAACGGCACCGAGTGCACGAAGCCCTTGCCGTCGCGCAGGCGCAAGGTGCGGATGGTCAGCCCTTCGACCGTGCCGGCATGCCCGGAATCCAGCACCACCCAGTCGCCGATGGACAGGGTGTCTTCGATGATGATGAACAGCCCGGTAATCACGTCCTGCACCAGTTGCTGGGAGCCGAAACCGATTGCCAGGCCGATGACCCCGGCACCGGCCAGGAACGGTGCGACGTTGATCCCAAGGTTGGCCATGGTGGTGATCGCGCAAATCACCACCAGGATGATTTTGATCGCGTTGCGCAGCAGTGGCAGGATGGTTTTCACCCGCGTACTGGGCTGGCGCGCCGAGCGCTTGTTGGCCGGTGGTTTCAACGCTTCCTGAATCGCCGTGTCGAGCACCACCCAGACCATCCAGGTCACCAGCAGAATCAGGCCAATGTGGCTCAGGGAATCACTGATCGCCCTGCCCACGGCATTGCTTACCGCGAACTCGAACAACGAAACGCCCCAGATCCGTCCGAGGATATCGATGAACACGATGGCCATGCCGATGCGCAGCAAGGCATGGGACAAGTTGAGAAAACGCTCCTTGTAGGCGCCACTGCGGCGCAAGTCCGCTGCACTGCGCGCCTTGAACAGATGGTGCAGCGTGGTGCTGAGAAACACCGTGGCAATCAGCAATATCGTGGTGAACAAGGCGCTGCGCATCACTCTCTGGTTGTCCGCCCCGGCACCGATCAGGTTGATGATCGAAACCAGTACCATCAACAGAATCGGCCAATACCAAAGCCCGGAAAATATCCGCAGGGTTTCACGCAATGCCGGCTGACCGAGACGCTGGGCCAGCGGCAGGATGCGGATCACATGGGCCACCGGACGACGCATGCGGATCACCAGCAAGCCGAAGGAGATCGACGCCGCCAACCCGGTGAACACGGCGATGCTGCTGGTGAGATTGTTGCCCAGTTGATGGGCGATCTGCGGACTGGTCAGGGCATCGCTCAAGGCCACCAGAAAGCCGATGCCGAACAGCGGTCGCGGGCTGTGCTGTCGAATGATCTGCACCGCCCGCCGCTTGTGCCCGGCATTGAACACCACCACCAGCGACATTACCAATGACGCGGCAAAGATCCCGGCACTGGTGGCATAGGCAAAACACAACGCCAGCGCCCGACCGGCCGAGAATGGCAAAAACTGGCTGGCATAGATCGTCAGCGGCAGGCTGACCACCGCCGGAATGGAATAGGGCAATACATAGCCGAGCAGAGCCTGGCCACGTTCGCGGCTGAGCAGCAGGCGATGCGCGCAAAGGCGTTTGGCCAACCACCGCCCAAGCAGCCAAAGACAGGAAAACACGGCCGCCCACACGCAGGTCAACAGCAGGAAATCGCCGGCGACGCTCCAGGCCGAACGGGCCGAAGGCTGATTGACCAACTGATCCACTTCATCGGCCGCGCGGTCGGCACGCAGGCGCCAGGTGTCGACCAGATTCTGGTTTAGATCAAGCCTGGACTGGACCTCGTCGATGCTTGAACTGATGGCCCCCAGTAATCCGCCCTGCACCAGCGGCTCGGGGTGTGCCGGTGGCGTCGCGGCGGTCGCGGCGGCCGGCAGCCCCGGTATCGCGGCGGCTTCCAGTTGTTCGCTGCCCAGAAACAGTAATGCCCCCAGCAGTATCGCGGTCTTGAGCCTGATCAAAGCACCCGCTCCTTTGCCTGTGTCTGTAAGGAACTGATCGAGAAATACCGTGCAAGTTCGGCTATTGCCCGCAGATAGCAGGATGACAATGCCTTTCTGTGGCACAGATTAGCACCCGCGTTCGCGATCTTTGCGCCCAAGGCAAATATCAAATGTCCATCCCTGTATTTTTCCCCACAACCCCAACCCCGACACTGCGCTCCATCGAATCAATCTCCGGAGTTGCAGACATGCCCATTGCCTTGCTCGCGCTGACCCTCAGCGCCTTTGCCATCGGGACGACCGAGTTCGTCATCGTTGGCCTGTTACCCACCATTGGCGCCGACCTCGGCGTCAGCCTGCCCTCCGCCGGCCTGCTGGTCAGCCTGTATGCCCTTGGCGTTGCCGTCGGTGCCCCGGTGCTGACCGCCCTCACCGGCAAGGTTCCGCGCAAGTTGCTGCTGTTGTCGCTGATGGTGCTGTTCACCCTCGGCAATCTGCTGGCGTGGCAAGCACCGAGCTACGAGTCGTTGATCCTCGCGCGGATCGTCACCGGCCTGGCCCATGGGGTGTTTTTCTCGATCGGCTCGACCATCGCCACCAGTCTAGTGCCGAAGGAAAAAGCCGCCAGCGCGATCGCCATCATGTTCACCGGCCTGACCGTGGCGCTGGTCACCGGCGTGCCGCTGGGGACATTCATCGGCCAGCATTTCGGCTGGCGTGAAACCTTCCTCGCCGTTTCGGCATTGGGTGTGATCGCCTTCGTTGGCAGCCTGATCTACGTGCCGAACAACATCGCCCACAGCAAACCCGCCTCGTTGTTGCAGCAATTGCAGGTACTCAAGCAACCGCGCCTGTTGCTGGTATATGCCATGACGGCCGTCGGCTACGGTGGATCGTTCATCGCCTTTACCTTCCTCGCGCCGATTCTCCAGGACCTTTCCGGTTTCAGCGCCAGCACCGTCAGCCTGGTGTTGCTGGTCTACGGCGTCTCCGTGGCCGTCGGCAACATCTGGGGCGGCAAGCTGGCGGACAAACGCGGCCCGATCAGCGCCCTGAAATTCATTTTTGCCCTGCTCGCCACCGTGTTGTTCGTGCTGACCTTCACCGCCGGCAATCCGTGGCTCGCACTGGCCACCGTGCTGGTCTGGGGCGCTGTGGCCTTCGGCAACGTACCGGGATTGCAGGTGTACGTGGTGCGGCAGGCCGAGCATCACACCCCGCAGGCCGTGGACGTGGCATCCGGCCTGAACATCGCGGCATTCAACCTCGGCATTGCCGGCGGCGCGTGGGGCGGTGGCCTGATCGTCGCCCACATGGGGCTGATTCACACCGCATGGATCGGCGGCCTGGTGGTGTTGCTGGCGCTGGCATTGACCGCGTGGAGTGGCCGTCTTGATCGACTCGGCCCGGTGTTCGCCGAACCGGCTGACGGCTCTGCCCGCATTATCACGGGCCACTAATACACCCTGTGGGAGCGAGCAGGCTCGCTCCCACATTGAATCTGTAGTGATGCGTTGACGGTGTACCGTCCGTAGCCCCATCGAAACTTTCGCCGCCGCCCCGCAGTCATCCAAAAACAGGGGCCGTCAGGCGGGAGGCGACATGACAGCGAATCACACCGATATTCCCGCACATTCAAGCGCAATCGACATGCGGGTACAGGATCCGTCCGTCACTTGTCGTTTCAAGGTGCTGACGGTCAATACCCATAAAGGTTTCACCGCGCTCAACCGGCGATTCATCCTGCCGGAACTGCGTGAAGCGGTGCGCAGTGTGTCTGCCGACGTGGTGTTTTTGCAGGAAGTCCACGGCACTCACGAACAGCACCCCAAGCGCTACACCAACTGGCCGACGATGCCGCAATACGAGTTCCTCGCCGACACCCTGTGGCCGCAGTTCGCCTATGGGCGCAATGCGGTGTATCCAGCGGGCGATCACGGCAATGCGCTGTTGTCGAAATTCCAGATTATCCGTCACGACAACCTCGACGTGTCCATCGGCGGTCACGAGAACCGCGGGCTCCTGCATTGTGTGTTGCGCCTGCCGGGTGACGACCGGGAAGTGCATGCCATTTGCGTGCACTTGGGGCTGCGCGAAAGCCACCGCAGGGCGCAACTGAAATTGCTTGCCCAGCGTCTGGATGCCCTGCCGGGCGACGCCCCGGTGATCGTCGCCGGGGATTTCAACGACTGGCGCCAGCGCGCCGATGCATTGCTCAAGCCAAGCGGTCTGCGCGAAGTCTTCGCTGCGCACCATGGCAAACCGGCGCGCAGTTTCCCCGCGCGTCTGCCGACATTGCGCCTGGACCGCATCTACGTGCGCAACCTCAAGGCCAGCCATCCGCAAGTGCTGACCACCCGGCCCTGGTCGCACCTTTCCGACCATGCCCCGCTGTCGGTGGAGATCGAGCTATGAGCAGCCAGTCGATGGAAAAAAACACCTTGCAAGACATCCCCGCCCCGCCGATCCGAGAGCCGACAGCGGTCGATGTCGAATATGGGTGGCAAGGCAGCAATCGCGTCGAGTTGCTGGAGAACGGCGAAGCGTTTTTTCCCCGGGTATTTGAAACCCTGCGTCGGGCGCAAAGTGAAATCCTGCTGGAAACGTTCATTGTGTTCGAGGACAAGGTTGGCAATGAGCTGCAACAGATTCTGATCGAAGCCGCTCAGCGCGGCGTGCGCACTACCGTCAGCCTCGACGGGTTTGGCTGCGGAGAACTGAGCACCGGTTTCCTCACCGCCCTGACCGCGGCCGGCGTGCACCTGCAAATGTTCGACCCGGCACCGAAACGCCTGGGCATCCGCACCAACTGGTTCCGGCGGCTGCACCGCAAGATAGTGGTGGTGGACGGCAGCATCGCCTTCATCGGCGGGATCAATTTTTCCGCCGATCATCTGGCCGACTTCGGCCCCGAGGCCAAACAGGACTATTCCGTGGAGGTGCAAGGCCCCGCGGTGGCCGACATCCATCACTTCGCCCTGCTGCAATGCGGTCGCCCGGTGCGGGCCAGATACTGGTGGCAGCGGCGCCGGATGCGGCGTTCGGAACTGGCCTTGAGCGATCACGATGGCCAGGTGCGGCTGGTGTATCGCGACAACGGCGAACACCCGTCCGACATCGAAGAAGTTTACCGCCAGGTGTTGCGCCAGGCACAACGGCGGGTGGTGATCGCCAACGCCTACTTCTTTCCCGGTTTCCGTTTACTGCGCGAGATCCGCAATGCGGCCCGCCGGGGCGTGGAGGTGCGGCTGATCCTGCAGGGCCAGCCAGACATGCTGGTGGCCAGGCTCGCCGCGCGCATGACCTACGACTACCTGATCAGGTCCGGGGTGAAGATCTACGAATATTGCGACCGCCCGCTGCATGGCAAGGTCGCGTTGGTGGATGAAGACTGGAGCACCGTCGGCTCCAGCAACCTCGACCCGTTGAGCCTGTCGATGAATCTGGAGGCCAACGTGCTGATCCGCGACCGTGGCTTCAATCGAACGCTGTTTGATCGCCTGGAAGACCTCAGCGATCACCACTGCAAGGTCATGTCTGCGGACATCGCGCCACGCGGACGTGTCTGGCACATGACCATCGGTTTCCTGGTGTTTCACTTCCTGCGGCATTTCCCGGCGTGGGCCGGTTGGTTGCCGGCGCATAAACCTCGCCTGAAACCAATCCCCCTTCCGACCGGGAGCGCTGACCATGAACCGCGCTGAGACCCACACCGCAACTCATGCCACAAGCGCCGGCAAGTCGCACTGGAAGCGCTGGAAACGGCCGTTGACGATGCTGTTTTTCCTGATGCTGATCGTGCTGTTCACGATGCTCGCCCAGCGTATCGAATGGAACGAAGTGTTCGACAACCTGGCCGACTTCAAGGTGCGCACACTGATCATCGCCTCGGCGCTGACCCTGGTGAGTTTTCTGGTGTACGCCTGCTTCGACCTGATCGGCCGCACCTACATCCGCCAGAATCTGACCTGGAAGCAGATCCTGCCCGTAGGGATCATCAGCTACGCCTTCAACCTGAACCTGAGCGCCTGGGTCGGCGGCATCGCCATGCGCTACCGGTTGTATTCGCGGCTCGGGGTCAGCAAGAGCAACATCGCGAAAATCCTTGGCCTGAGCCTGGCGACCAACTGGTTCGGCTACATGGTCATTGCCGGCGCCGTGTTCAGCAGCGGGCTGGTACGCATGCCGCCGGGCTGGCGACTCAGCAGTGGCGCGCTGCAAGGCGTGGGAGTCCTGTTGTTGCTGCTGAGCGCCGGATACCTGGTCGCGTGCCGGTTTGCCAAGCGTCGGGAGTGGGCGATTCGCGGCGTGGAGATCGACTTGCCGTCACTGCCCATGGCGGTGCTGCAACTGGCCCTCGGCGCTCTCAACTGGTCGCTGATGGCGGCGGTGATTTTCGTGTTGCTGCCGAGCAAACTGGACTATCCACTGGTACTGGGCGTGCTGTTGATCAGCGCCATCGCCGGGGTCATCACGCACATCCCGGCCGGGCTCGGCGTGCTCGAGGCAGTGTTCGTGGCGCTGCTGCAACACGAGGTTTCGCGGGGTAGCCTGGTGGCGGGACTGCTGGCTTATCGGGCAATTTATTTCATCGTGCCGCTATTGATTGCCCTGGTGATGTACCTGCTGGTGGAGGCCAGGGCAAAGTCATTGCGGATTGCGAAGAAACCCAAGTGATTGGCGATGGTCGCGATTGATCGCAGGAACACCTCCAATATCAGGACGATTGAATAATGCTCAACCGCTCCCCCACCACCATCTCGGTAATCCAGTCGACCAGGATCGAGGTGTACGCCTGCTGGGAAATCGGGTCGCTCAAGGCATGATCGGCGCCGTCGATGATGCGGTGGGTCAGTGAGTGCGTCTGCTGGCAGGCGGCCCGGTAACTCATGATCGTCGCGTGGGGCACGTAGTCGTCGGTCTCCGATTGCACCAGCAAGACGTCCCCGGTGAATTGCGAACAGGCATGCAAGGCGCGATTGCCATCGGCACGCACCAGGGTGCTTCGGTAATCACGCAGATCCAGCTTGTCCAGATCGCGTTTCGGCGTGTGCCATTGCTCGTCGCGATACAGCGCCGGCACCCGCAGCGCCAGCCAGCGCACCGGCCTGAGCGAGGTCAGGATCGAGGCCAGATATCCGCCGTAACTGGTGCCGACCACGGCAATCGCCGATGTATCGAGGGCCGGGTGTGCGAGCAAGCGGTCATAGGCTGCCAGCAGGTCCCGCAGGTTATCTTCGCGCGTCACCCGGGACAATGGAATGCCGGTGCCGCCTGTGTGTCCACGCAGGTCAAAGGTCAGGCAGACACACCCCAACCCGGCGATGCCTTTGGCGCGCTCCAGGTCCCGCTCCTGACTGCCGCCCCAACCGTGTACGAAGAGCACGCCGGGGACTTTCGATTTGGGGCTCAGAAACGTCCCGCTCATCTGTTCGTTGTCGATGTCGATCTGGATGGATTCGCTTCTAGCCGTCATAGGATTCAACCGTCACGTACTTGAGGAGAAAGTCGCTGGTCTGCGCCGGCCCACGGAAAACCTCGATGGCATCTGCCGGAAGCGGCCGATCGATGTAGGTTTCCACCGAAGACACACGAACCGCGCACACCCCCGGATCGTTGACGAAGCTCTGCAAGGCCGCGACTTCGGCGCTGCTGGCACCGCCCATGCGCCAGGACTGTTCCAGCACACCACTGCGCGGCTGGCCGTTGCTGTCCAGGCCCTGGGCGATGTCGTAATTGCGCCGCGAGGCATAAAAACCGGGAAAGGCTTCATCCGCCGCGTTGTCGAATACTTGTGCCTGACGAATCGCCAGGCGCACGTCTTGCGGCAGATCCAGTTTCAGCAATTGGTCGTAGTCACCGGACACCACCAGCAGATCGGAACCGCCATACACCGAGTCGCCCTGTGCGTCTTCGGTCAGGTATTGCTCACCGCAGTAACTGAGCACCTTGTCGCCGATAAAACTCTGGCCGACGCTGTGGGTGATCACCTGGTCCAGGTCCTGCTCGAGCACCACGCCCTTGGTGAACAGGGCCTGAGCCTCTGGCCTGGCAAGCACTTGATCGAACTCGTCGAGGCTTTTGATCACTTCCTGACCGCGTCCGGCGCAGGCATGAATCGGCTTCAGGCGGATCGGTCCGGCGTGCAACAGATGCTCTGCCGCCGGGCGCGCATCCGCCAGGGAGAACACGCTGAGACCGTCGAGCACCACGCTGCGCACCCGCTCGGAAAACAAGGGCGCCCAGCCTTGCGGTGCATGGGCATGCTGGTTGAGCAGTCCGTGACTGATGGCTTTGGTGCAGATGAAGTCGTGGTCGACATAACCGCCCCACAAATCCTCCGGCCCCTTGACCCCCAGCTGCCGGGCAGCCGCAGCGCCCACCAGGGTCTGGGTCGGCAACAGGTACAGGTCGCGCCCGACGTGCCGTTGCGGGTCGTAACTGCCGCCGTACTTGAGCCCCAGTATCTGCGCCAGCCAGCGGGCCAGCGCACGGTTGGTCTCGACTTCGTGCGGTGGCGCATCGGCGATCACCGAATGGGCGAGCACCAGTTTCTTGCTGTTTGTCGGGGTCATGCATCCCCCTTCAATCGACGCTTGATGAATGTAGCTGAAGGGGTGCAGGGATCAGGCCAAGGCGCAGTGCATGGAAACGGTTTTCAAATCAGTCGGTTGGGTAAAGCGTGATGGCATGAGGCCTGTTTTATTCTGCACGACGCCCCTTGGCATTCCGGCATTTTGCACGACTTCCTGGGGAGACAGGCCTACCGTACTGCAGCACCCGGTGTCACCCCGAACCGCGTCCGATAATCACTCGGCGCCAGCCCGGTGATTTTCTTGAATGTCGCACGAAACGCTCCGGGGTCCTGATAACCCACGGTCCAGGCGATATGGTCGATGGTGCCGTTGGTGAACTCGAGCATTTCCCGGGCCTTGCCGACTCGCAGATGCTGGCAGTACTCAGTGGGCCTGAGCCCGGTGGCCGCACGGAATCGTCGCAGGAAGGTACGCTCTTCCAGGCCTGCCTTCTCGGCCATCGCCGTCAGCGATACATCGGTTGCCCCGGTGCTTTGCAGCCAGTGTTGCACCTTGAGGATTGCCGCATCGCCGTGACTGAGGATCGGCGCAAAATTACTGCCGCACTCACTGGCGCTGTCGCTGTGCTCCACCACCAGAAAACGCGCGGTATGGGTGGCAATGCTCGGTCCAAGCAGCCGATTGACCAGGCGCAAACCCAGTTCGGACCAGGCCATCAGCCCGGCCGTCGTAATCAGGTCGCCGTCATCGACAATCGGTGTATCGGCCTTGAGCCTGATCGCCGGATAACGTTCGGCGAAGGCTTTGGCCGAAGTCCAGTGAGTGGTGGCGCTGCGACCGTCGAGCAGACCGCTTTCAGCCAACAGGATAGAGCCCACGCAAACCCCGCCCAGTGTCGCGCCGCAGGCATGTTGCTCGCGCAACCAGCGGATCAATCCCTGTGGCGCCTGGCCCTCGGAAAAACCGCCGATCGACGGAGGAATCAGCACGGCCACCAAGGCGCGCTCCGGGCCAGGATGGCTGTCGAAGACCCGCACGGGCGGCTGATCACCCTCGACCTGCCAATGGCTGACCCGCAGCAGCGGCAACTGCGCAGTCTGATGCTCGGCGGCGATCCGGTTGGCCACCCCGAACAAGTCCGTCAAGCCATGCACCGCCGCCATCTGCGCGCCGGGATAGATCAGCACACCGAGTTCGGCGATTGCCCTTTCTGCGTCCATTGTCAGTTTTCCCCCTCTAATTGTCGGTGCGGCCAATCCCCGGACCGCCTGCCAACGCCAATACTTCATTCCACACCAACACACACTTCAAGGAAACAGTCATGGCCAAGCAAGCGCTCATCGTAGTCGATATCCAGAACGACTACTTCCCCCAAGGCAAGTGGCCACTGGTCGGTGCCGACGCCGCCGCAGACAACGCCGCACGCCTGATCAAGGCCTTCCGCGACGCCGGCGATCCAGTGGTGCATATCCGCCACGAATTCACCTCCGAAGAGGCACCGTTTTTCACCCCGAGCTCCGAAGGCGCGAAGCTGCACCCCAAAGTGCTCAACCGCGCCGACGAACCGGTGGTGCTCAAACACTTCGTCAACTCATTCCGCGAAACCGACTTGAAGTCGATCCTCGACGAGCAAGACATCAAGGAGCTGGTAGTCGTGGGCAGCATGAGCCACATGTGTGTGGACGGCATCACCCGTGCGGCGGCGGACTTTGGTTATAAGGTGACCGTGATCCACGACGCCTGCGCCACCCTCGACCTGGAGTTCAATGGGGTGACGGTTCCGGCAGCCCAGGTTCATGCGGCTTTCATGGCGGCCCTGGCGTTTGCGTATGCCAGCGTGGTGTCGACCAGCGACTACCTCGCGGCCTGAAGCAACGGCTTTTCACCACGAATAAAAAACCCGCACTTCAGACCGAAGTGCGGGTTTTGTTTTTCAACTTGCCACTTGTAGCTCGGGGCTTACAGCTGCTTAGAACGGAATATCGTCATCAAAGCTGTCGAAATCCGGAGCCGGCTGAGGAGCAGCCTGCTGTGGAGCCGGGCGCGACTGTTGCGGCGCCGACTGCTGTGGACGCGGAGCCTGCTGGCGCGGAGCGGATTGCTGGTAGTTGTTACCGCCGCCCTGAGCCTGTTGGTCGCCCTGTGGACGGCCGCCCAACAGTTGCATGGTGCCTTGCATGTCGACCACGATTTCGGTGGTGTAACGCTTGATACCGTCTTTTTCCCACTCGCGGGTCTGCAACTTGCCTTCGATGTACACCTGCGAACCTTTACGCAGGTATTCGCCGGCGATTTCCGCAACCTTGCCGAACATCGACACACGGTGCCATTCGGTCTTTTCGACTTTCTGACCGGTTTGCTTGTCGGTCCACTGTTCGCTGGTTGCCAGACTCAGGTTGGTCACAGCGTTGCCGTTCGGCAGGTAGCGAACTTCAGGATCCTGGCCGCAAGTGCCGACCAATATGACTTTGTTAACCCCACGGGCCATTACGTTCTCCTAGGCTACGCACGCTGCCCCGGCCGGGTTGTTCACCAGGCTTTCAAGGGTGGTGCGATCCAATAGTTCGGTGTCCAATTTGATGTAAATGGCCGCCTCATCAGCGACTATCACTGCATCTGTTACCCCTACGACAGCCTTCAGGCGCTCGACCAGACCCGCTTCGCGGATCGCCTCGGGCGACAACGGCAAGCGCAGGCTTGTCACGTAGGGTGGTTCACGCATGGTAACAGCAAAGGCCAGCCAGAGGGCAGCCAGACCGGCGCATCCGAGGAACACAACCGACAAACCGCCGTGCTGGAACAGCCAGCCACCTAGTATCCCGCCCAGTGCCGATCCGAGGAACTGGCTGGTGGAATAAACCCCCATCGCAGTGCCTTTGCCGCCCGCCGGTGAAACCTTGCTGATCAGCGACGGCAACGAAGCCTCCAGCAGATTGAACGCGGTGAAGAACACCACCGTACCGATCACCAGAGCCCGCAAGCTGTCGCCGAACTGCCAGAAGAATAGCTCGGTGAGCATCAGTGTCACGACGGCACCGAGTAAAACTCGTTTCATTTTGCGTTTCTTCTCGCCGTAGATAATGAACGGGATCATGGCGAAGAAAGAAATCAGCAGCGCGGTCAGGTACACCCACCAGTGCTGCTCCTTGGGCAGCCCGGCCTTCTCGACCAGCGCCAGCGGCAAGGCGACGAAGCTGGACATCAACATCGCGTGCAACACAAAAATGCCCAGGTCCAGACGCAGCAGGTCCGGATGCTTGAGCGTCGGGATCAGCGCCTGGCGCGCGACACCGGACTCTCGATGCTGCAACGGCCCGGTGGAGCGCGGCACCATGAACATCACGATCACAATGCCGAACAGCGCCATGCCACCGGTGGCGAGGAACAGCCCGGACAACCCGAAGGCGCGGGTCAGCAACGGGCCGACTACCATGGCCACCGCAAACGACAGGCCGATGGTCATGCCGATCATCGCCATGGCCTTGGTCCGGTGCTGCTCGCGGGTCAGGTCGGACAGCAAGGCCATGACCGCCGCGGAAATCGCCCCGGCACCCTGCAGGATTCGCCCGGCGATCACACCCCAGATCGAATCGGCATTGGCCGCCAGCAGACTGCCGAGGGCAAAGACGATCAGCCCCAGGTAAATCACCGGGCGTCGACCGATGCGGTCGGAAATGAAACCGAACGGTATCTGAAAGATGGCCTGGGTCAGGCCATAAGCGCCAATCGCCAGACCGATCAGGGCCGGCGTGGCCCCGGCCAGATCCATCCCATAGGTGGCCAGTACCGGCAACACCATGAACATGCCAAGCATACGGAAGGCGAACACCAGGGCCAGACCGCTTGCTGCGCGGGTCTCGCCGCCACTCATGCGCTCGCTGTGGGGATCGTGCATGGAAAAACCTCATGTGAACCGGCGGCGATTCTACCAGTCCCATCGATTGGCAGGGTATATCGCGACGCTTTGACGCGCATTGCTGACACACTCTTCATGCAAGACAGTAACCCTCTCGTTTGATAGTGTGCATCCATCCAGTATTTGGCCGTATACTCCTACGTTTTCGACGCCCGCCGAGCGAGGCCACCTTGGACAAGATCCTGATTCGTGGGGCTCGAACCCACAACCTGAAGAACATCGACCTGACCCTGCCACGGGACAAGCTGATTGTCATCACCGGCCTGTCCGGCTCCGGCAAGTCGTCCCTGGCTTTCGACACCCTGTACGCCGAAGGCCAGCGCCGCTACGTCGAATCGCTGTCGGCCTACGCCCGGCAGTTCCTCTCGATGATGGAAAAGCCCGACGTCGACACCATCGAAGGCCTGTCGCCGGCGATTTCCATCGAGCAGAAGTCGACCTCGCACAACCCGCGTTCGACGGTCGGCACCATTACCGAAATCTACGACTACCTGCGCCTGCTGTATGCACGCGTGGGTATTCCGCGTTGCCCGGATCACGACATTCCGCTGGAAGCACAGACCGTCAGCCAGATGGTCGACCTGGTCCTCGCCGAACCGGAGGGCAGCAAGCTGATGCTGTTGGCCCCGGTTATCCGCGAGCGTAAAGGCGAGCACCTGTCGGTTTTCGAAGAACTGCGCGCCCAGGGCTTCGTCCGTGCCCGGATCAACGGCAAGCTTTACGAGCTGGACGAAGCACCCAAGCTCGACAAGCAGAAAAAACATACCATCGATGTCGTGGTCGACCGTTTCAAGGTTCGCGCCGACCTGCAACAGCGCCTGGCCGAATCCTTCGAGACCGCGCTGAAGCTCGCGGACGGCATCGCCCTGGTGGCACCGATGGACGACGAACCGGGTGAAGAGATGATCTTCTCCGCGCGCTTCGCCTGCCCGATCTGCGGCCACGCGATCAGCGAACTGGAACCCAAGCTGTTCTCCTTCAACAACCCGGCCGGCGCTTGCCCGACCTGTGATGGTCTGGGGGTCAAGCAGTTCTTCGACATCAAGCGCCTGGTCAATGGCGAACTGACCCTGGCCGAAGGGGCGATTCGTGGCTGGGACAGGCGCAACGTCTATTACTTCCAAATGCTCGGCTCGCTGGCTTCCCACTACAAATTCAGCCTGGAAGTTCCGTTCAACGAACTGCCTGCCGATCAGCAGAAATTCATCCTGCATGGCAGCGGTTCGCAAAACGTCGATTTCAAATACCTGAACGACCGTGGCGATATCGTCAAGCGCTCGCACCCGTTCGAAGGCATCGTGCCGAACCTGGAGCGACGCTACCGCGAGACCGAATCGGCGTCGGTACGCGAAGAGTTGGCCAAATTCCTCAGCACCCAATCCTGCCCGGACTGCCGCGGCACCCGCCTGCGGCGTGAGGCGCGCCACGTTTGGGTCGGAGAGAAAACCCTGCCGGCCGTGACCAACCTGCCGATCGGTGATGCGTCCGATTATTTTGGCGGGCTCAAGCTCACCGGCCGACGTGGCGAAATTGCCGACAAGATCCTCAAGGAAATCCGCGAGCGCCTGCAGTTCCTGGTCAACGTCGGCCTCGACTATCTGTCGCTGGATCGCAGTGCGGACACCTTGTCCGGTGGCGAGGCCCAGCGCATCCGTCTGGCCAGCCAGATTGGTGCCGGCCTGGTGGGCGTTCTGTACATCCTCGACGAACCCTCCATCGGCCTGCATCAGCGCGATAACGACCGGCTGCTGGGCACCCTCAAGCACCTGCGCGATATCGGCAACACGGTGATCGTGGTCGAGCACGACGAAGACGCCATTCGCCTGGCCGACTACGTGGTGGACATCGGCCCGGGCGCTGGCGTGCACGGTGGGCATATCGTCGCCGAAGGCACACCGGCCGAGGTCATGGCCCATCCGGACTCGCTGACGGGCAAATACCTGTCGGGGCGGGTGAAGATCGAAGTCCCGGCCAAACGCACACCGCGCAACAAGAAGCTTGCGCTGTCGCTCAAGGGTGCGCGCGGCAACAACCTGCGCAATGTCGATCTGGAGATTCCGATTGGCCTGCTGACCTGTGTGACCGGCGTATCCGGCTCAGGCAAGTCGACGCTGATCAACAACACGTTGTTCCCTTTGAGCGCTACAGCGCTCAATGGCGCCACCACCCTTGAAGCCGCCGCCCACGACAGCATCAAGGGCCTGGAGCACCTGGACAAGGTCGTCGACATCGACCAGAGCCCGATCGGTCGCACACCGCGCTCCAACCCGGCGACCTACACCGGGCTGTTTACACCGATCCGCGAACTGTTCGCTGGCGTGCCGGAATCCCGCTCCCGCGGCTACGGACCGGGGCGTTTCTCCTTCAACGTCAAGGGCGGGCGTTGCGAAGCCTGCCAGGGTGACGGCCTGATCAAGGTGGAGATGCACTTCCTGCCGGACATCTACGTGCCGTGCGACGTCTGCAAGAGCAAGCGCTACAACCGCGAAACCCTGGAGATCAAGTACAAGGGCAAGAGCATCCACGAAACCCTCGAAATGACCATCGAGGAAGCGCGGGAGTTCTTCGATGCGGTACCTGCCCTGGCGCGCAAGCTGCAAACGTTGATGGACGTTGGCCTGTCATACATCAAGCTGGGGCAATCGGCGACCACGTTGTCCGGTGGTGAAGCCCAGCGGGTGAAACTTTCCCGCGAGCTGTCCAAGCGCGATACCGGCAAGACCCTGTACATCCTCGATGAACCGACCACCGGGCTGCACTTCGCGGATATCCAGCAACTGCTGGACGTGTTGCATCGTCTGCGCGACCACGGCAACACAGTGGTAGTGATCGAACACAACCTGGACGTGATCAAGACCGCCGACTGGCTGGTGGACCTGGGGCCGGAAGGCGGTTCCAAGGGCGGGCAGATCATTGCCGTCGGCACGCCGGAGGAAGTGTCAGAGATGACGCAATCCCATACCGGTTATTACCTCAAGCCGCTACTGGAGCGTGACCGGGCTTAACCGGCCGCCATGAAAAAGCCCCTGTCACTTCATCAGTGACAGGGGCTTTTTTGTATCCGCGAAATCAGGCGTGGGACTGCAGGTAGTTCTCAAGCCCGATCAACTTGATCAGACCCAACTGCTTCTCGAGCCAGTAGGTGTGATCTTCTTCGGTGTCATGCAATTGCACCCGCAGCATTTCGCGGCTGACATAGTCCTTGTGCTGCTCGCAGAGTTTGATGCCTTTGCAGAGCGCGGCACGAACCTTGTATTCCAGGCGCAAATCCGCTTCGAGCATCTCGGTCACCGTGGTGCCGACATCGAGATCGTCCGGACGCATGCGCGGCGTGCCTTCGAGCATCAGGATCCGGCGCATCAGGGCATCGGCGTGCCCTGCCTCTTCTTCCATCTCGTGGTTGATTCGTTCGTAGAGCTTGGTGAAACCCCAGTCCTCATACATCCGCGAGTGGACGAAATATTGATCACGCGCGGCCAGCTCGCCGGTCAGCAACGTGTTGAGGTAATCGATCACATCTGGGTGGCCTAGCATCGCCCTACATCTCCCTGCTTGAAAGTTGTAGTTTGAACCAACATCCCCATATCGTCACTCGAAAGCCGCAATAAAAGCGAAGATATTCTGAGAAAACCGGCTGAAATAACGCAAAAACCGCCCAAACAAGGGCGGTTCTGCTTCTCATTTAGACTTCGTTAAGCTGTACGTTGAGCAGCTTTGCGATTGCTTCTCCATACGCCGGGTCAGCCTTGAAGAAATGCTGCAACTGGCGGTCAACCACGTCACTCGACACACCCGCCATCGCACCGGCGATGTTACTGACCAGCAGCGATTTCTGCTCCTCAGACATCAGGCGAAACAAAGCGCCGGCGTGACTGTAGTAATCAGTATCTTCACGGTGGTCGTAACGATCGGCGGCACCACTGAGAGTCAACGCGGGTTCTGCGTAACGAGGCGCCTGCTTCGGCGACTCGATGTAGCTGTTTGGCTCGTAGTTAGGCGCGGCACCACCGTTGCTTCCAAAGGCCATCGAACCGTCGCGCTGGTACGTATTGACCGGGCTGCGAGGCGCGTTCACCGGCAGTTGCTGGTGATTGGTGCCGACGCGGTAGCGGTGAGCATCCGCGTAGGCGAACACCCGACCTTGCAGCATGCGATCCGGTGAGAGACCAACCCCCGGAATCATGTTGCTAGGACCGAACGCCGCTTGCTCGACTTCCGCGAAGTAATTCTGCGGATTGCGATTGAGCTCCAGCTCGCCGACTTCAATCAGCGGAAATTCTTTCTGCGACCAGGTCTTGGTGACATCAAACGGGTTCTCGTAGTGCGCCGCCGCCTGAGCCTCGCTCATGACCTGGATGCACACGCTCCATTTCGGGAAATCACCCTGCTCGATGGCATTGAACAGGTCACGCTGGGCGTAATCCGGATCGGTACCCGCCAGGCGCGCAGCCTCGGCAGGCGCCAGGTTCTTGATCCCTTGCTGAGTCTTGTAGTGCCACTTCACCCAGTGACGCTCGCCTTGAGCGTTGATAAGGCTGTAGGTGTGGCTGCCAAAGCCGTGCATGTGGCGGTATCCGTCAGGGATACCCCGGTCGGAGAACAGGATGGTGACCTGGTGCAGCGCCTCGGGCGAATGCGACCAGAAGTCCCACATCGCCTGGGCACTCTTCAGGTTGCTTTGCGGCAAACGCTTCTGGGTGTGGATAAAGTCTGGAAACTTCAGAGGATCGCGAATGAAGAACACTGGTGTGTTGTTGCCGACGATGTCCCAGTTGCCTTCCTCGGTGTAAAACTTCAAGGCAAACCCGCGCGGATCACGTTCGGTATCGGCCGAACCGCGCTCACCACCCACGGTGGAAAACCGCAGGAAGGTGGGGGTCTGCTTGCCGACTGCATCAAACAGCCGGGCACTGGTGTATTGAGTGATATCGCGCGTCACGGTGAACGTACCGTAAGCACCCGAGCCTTTGGCGTGCACACGGCGCTCGGGGATGTTTTCACGGTTGAAATGGGCAAGCTTCTCGATCAGGTGAAAGTCGTCGAGCAGCAGCGGGCCGCGAGGGCCGGCAGAACGGGAATTCTGGTTATCGGCAACAGGAGCGCCGCTGGCGGTAGTAAGCGTTGTGTTCTGACTCATGCGATCTTCCTTCCTCTGTCGGTCTTGAACTGCCGGCTAATCGGCTGAAAAGGAGTATTGATCATCAATATGACAGCTACAAATTCATTAACTTGCAGACATCAATAGAAAAATACTAATGACCATCCCCGTCACATCATGACGACACAGACGAAAGAGGCGCTTGTACAAACGACGCTTTTCTTACGGGCACAAAAAACCGGGCACTAGGCCCGGTTTTTTGTTTCAGACTGACGTCTTACTCGGCAGATACAGCTTCGCCAGCAGTAGCACGATCAACCAACTCGACGTACGCCATAGGCGCGTTGTCGCCAGCGCGGAAACCGCACTTGAGGATGCGCAGGTAGCCACCCTCACGGGTAGCGTAACGCTTGCCCAGGTCGTTGAAGAGCTTACCAACGATAGCTTTCGAACGAGTACGGTCGAAAGCCAGACGACGGTTAGCAACGCTGTCTGTCTTGGCCAGAGTGATCAGCGGCTCGGCAACGCGGCGCAGTTCTTTGGCTTTTGGCAGAGTAGTTTTGATCAGCTCGTGCTCGAACAGCGACACCGCCATGTTTTGGAACATGGCCTTGCGGTGCGAGCTGGTGCGGCTCAGGTGACGACCACTTTTACGATGACGCATGGTTCATTCCTTACCAAACACTACGTTCGGTGATTACGACGATCAGGCAGTCGCCTTGTCGTCCTTCTTAAGACTTGCAGGCGGCCAGTTGTCGAGGCGCATGCCGAGGGACAGACCGCGGGAGGCCAGAACGTCCTTGATTTCAGTCAAGGATTTCTTGCCCAGGTTCGGAGTCTTCAACAGTTCCACTTCGGTACGCTGAATCAGGTCACCGATGTAGTAAATGTTTTCCGCCTTAAGGCAGTTAGCCGAACGTACAGTCAGTTCCAGATCGTCAACCGGGCGAAGCAGGATCGGATCGATCTCGTCTTCCTGCTCGACAACCACTGGCTCACTGTCACCCTTGAGGTCGACGAACGCAGCCAACTGCTGTTGCAGGATGGTTGCAGCGCGGCGAATTGCCTCTTCAGGATCCAGAGTACCGTTGGTTTCCAGATCAATAACCAGCTTGTCCAGGTTAGTACGCTGCTCGACACGGGCGTTTTCCACCACGTATGCGATACGGCGAACCGGGCTGAACGAAGAGTCAAGCTGCAAGCGACCGATGCTGCGGCTTTCGTCTTCATCGCTCTGACGCGAGTCTGCCGGTTCATAACCACGACCACGAGCTACTACGAGCTTCATGTTCAGGGCGCCGTTAGACGCCAGGTTAGCGATTACGTGATCGGGGTTAACGATCTCGACATCATGATCCAGCTGAATATCGGCAGCGGTAACCACCCCCGAACCCTTCTTCGACAAGGTCAGCGTAACTTCGTCACGGCCGTGCAGCTTGATAGCCAGACCTTTAAGGTTCAACAGGATTTCAATTACGTCTTCCTGTACACCTTCGATGGCGCTGTACTCGTGGAGCACACCGTCAATCTCGGCCTCGACTACTGCACAGCCGGGCATTGAGGACAACAGGATGCGGCGCAGCGCGTTGCCCAGGGTGTGGCCAAAGCCACGCTCGAGAGGCTCGAGAGTGATCTTGGCGCGGGTTGGACTGACAACCTGCACATCAATGTGGCGGGGTGTCAGGAACTCATTTACCGAAATCTGCATGGATGCACCTATTTTCTAGCCCTTACTTGGAGTAGAGCTCGACAATCAGGCTTTCGTTGATGTCGGCGGACAGATCACTGCGAGCTGGAACGTTCTTGAAAACGCCCGACTTCTTCTCAGTGTCTACTTCTACCCATTCTACGCGGCCACGTTGGGCACACAGATCGAGAGCTTGGACAATGCGAAGTTGGTTTTTTGCTTTCTCGCGAACTGCAACCACGTCACCAGCACGAACCTGGTAGGACGGAACGTTAACGGTCTGACCGTTTACGCTGATCGACTTGTGCGATACCAGCTGACGGGATTCGGCACGAGTCGAACCAAAGCCCATACGGTATACAACGTTGTCCAGACGGCATTCGAGCAGTTGCAGCAGGTTCTCACCGGTTGCACCTTTCTTGCCAGCAGCTTCTTTGTAGTAGCCGCTGAATTGACGCTCGAGAACGCCGTAGATACGACGGACCTTCTGCTTTTCACGCAGTTGGGTGCCGTAGTCGGACTGGCGACCGCGGCGTTGGCCGTGGATACCAGGTGCTGCTTCAATGTTGCACTTCGATTCGATCGCGCGCACGCCGCTCTTCAGGAAGAGATCGGTGCCTTCGCGACGAGCGAGTTTGCATTTTGGACCAATGTAACGAGCCATTCTTTACAATCTCCTGGATTACACGCGGCGCTTCTTCGGCGGACGGCACCCGTTGTGCGGGATTGGCGTCACGTCGGTGATGCTGGCGATCTTGTAGCCACAGCCGTTCAAAGCGCGGACTGCGGATTCACGACCTGGACCTGGACCTTTGACGTTTACGTCGAGGTTTTTCAGGCCGTATTCCAGCGCAGCTTGACCAGCACGTTCAGCAGCTACTTGAGCAGCGAACGGGGTGGACTTGCGGGAACCGCGGAAACCCGAACCACCGGAGGTAGCCCAGGAAAGAGCGTTACCTTGACGGTCGGTGATGGTCACGATGGTGTTGTTAAAAGATGCATGGATGTGGGCGATGCCATCAACCACTGTCTTTTTAACTTTTTTACGAGGACGAGCAGCAGGTTTTGCCATGATTAAATTCCTGTCGATTCGCTGGGGCGATTACTTGCGGATCGGCTTACGCGGACCTTTACGGGTACGCGCGTTGGTCTTGGTACGCTGACCGCGTACTGGCAGACCACGACGATGACGCAGACCGCGATAGCAACCGAGGTCCATCAAGCGCTTGATTTTCATGTTGATTTCGCGACGCAGGTCACCTTCAGTGGTGAACTTCGCCACTTCGCCACGCAGCTGTTCAATTTGCTCGTCGCTCAGATCCTTGATCTTTGCGGCTGGGTTTACCCCAGTCTCTGCACAAATTTTCTGTGCAGTAGTGCGACCAACACCATAGATGTAGGTCAGCGAGATAACAGTATGCTTGTTATCTGGAATGTTAACGCCTGCAATACGGGCCATTCAGTGGGACTCCAATTGACAGCTACCTACGCCCCGGAAGCCAAGAAATAGGGCGCGAGATAATATCGCTGTAATAACAAATAATCAACCCGGCAGCGCACTAGCTGCCGGGCTTGAAGCACAATCACACTCAGCCTTGGCGCTGTTTGTGACGCGGTTCCGCGCTGCAAATTACTCGAACAACACCTTCGCGGCGAATAATCTTGCAGTTACGGCACAGCTTTTTCACCGATGCACGAACTTTCATCACCAACTCCTCGAACCTTATGGGTCAGCGCAGCATGCCGCTGCCGTAACCCTTCAGGTTGGCTTTCTTCATCAGGGATTCGTACTGGTGCGAAACGAGGTGCGATTGTACTTGGGACATGAAGTCCATCACAACCACGACCACGATCAGCAACGAGGTCCCGCCAAGGTAGAACGGTACGTTGGCTGCAACCACCAGGAACTGGGGCAACAGGCAGACGGCCGTCATGTAAAGAGCACCGAACATGGTCAAGCGAGTCAGAACGCCATCAATGTAGCGCGCAGACTGCTCACCTGGACGGATGCCCGGAATAAAGGCACCGGACTTCTTCAGGTTTTCCGCTACGTCTTTCGGATTGAACATCAACGCCGTATAGAAGAAGCAGAAGAAAATAATCCCTGCACTAAACAGCAGAATATTCAACGGCTGACCAGGAGCGATCGACTGCGAGATGTCCTGCAACCAGCCCATACCTTCAGACTGGCCGAACCAGGCACCCAACGAAGCCGGGAACAGCAAAATGCTGCTCGCGAAAATAGCCGGAATAACACCGGCCATGTTCACCTTCAGCGGCAAGTGGCTAGTCTGCGCGGCAAAGACCTTGCGGCCCTGCTGACGCTTGGCGTAGTGAACAGCGATACGACGCTGACCACGCTCAATGAACACCACGAAACCGATAATCGCTACTGCCAGCAAACCGATGGCAACCAGGGCAAAGATGTTGATATCGCCCTGACGCGCAGACTCGAAAGACTGCCCGATCGCTCTCGGAAGACCGGCGACGATACCCGAAAAAATCAACATCGAGATACCGTTGCCAACACCACGCTCAGTAATCTGCTCACCCAGCCACATCATGAACATCGCACCAGCCACAAATGTGGATACCGCGACGAAATGGAAGCCAAAGTCACCAGTGAACGCAACGCCCTGCCCCGCCAGACCAATGGACATGCCAATGGCCTGGACGAGAGCGAGGACGACAGTGCCGTAGCGGGTGTACTGGCTGATCTTGCGACGGCCAGCTTCACCTTCCTTCTTCAACTGCTCCAGCTGCGGGCTGACGGCGGTCATCAGTTGCATGATGATCGATGCCGAGATGTACGGCATGATCCCCAGTGCAAAGATGCTCATCCGTTCCAGCGCGCCGCCGGAAAACATGTTGAACAAGCTAAGAATGGTCCCCTCATTCTGTCGAAACAGGTCCGCGAGTCGGTCCGGGTTGATACCTGGAACCGGGATGTGTGCGCCTATTCGGTAGACGATAATCGCCAGGAACAGAAAACGCAGACGAGCCCAGAGTTCAGACATACCGCCTTTGCCGAGCGCAGAGAGAGCACCTTGCTTAGCCATTTATTCCTCGAACTTGCCGCCAGCTGCTTCGATAGCCGCACGCGCACCTTTGGTGGCGCCGATTCCCTTGCCGATAGTGACAGCGCGAGTCACTTCACCGGACAGCATGATTTTCACACGCTGTACGTTGACGTTGATCACGTTGGCATCTTTCAGGGACTGCACGGTGACGATGTCGCCTTCCACTTTAGCCAGCTCGGACAGACGCACTTCTGCGCGGTCCATGGCCTTCAGGGAAACGAAACCGAACTTCGGCAGGCGACGATGCAGCGGCTGTTGACCGCCTTCAAAGCCTGGAGCAATGGTGCCACCGGAGCGGGAGGTCTGACCTTTGTGACCACGGCCACCAGTCTTACCCAAACCGCTACCGATACCACGGCCCGGACGATGCTTTTCGCGACGGGAACCCGGCGCCGGACTCAGATCATTGAGTTTCATCGATTAACCCTCGACACGCAGCATGTAGTAAGCCTTGTTGATCATCCCGCGATTCTCGGGAGTATCCTGGACTTCTACAGTGTGACCGATGCGACGCAGACCCAGACCCTTAACGCACAGTTTGTGGTTAGGGATGCGGCCGGTCATGCTTTTGATCAGCGTAACTTTTACGGTAGCCATGATCAGAAGATCTCCTTGACGCTTTTGCCACGCTTGGCGGCAATGGATTCAGGAGACTGCATTGCTTTCAAACCCTTGAAAGTGGCGTGAACCACGTTTACCGGGTTAGTCGAGCCGTAGCACTTGGCCAGAACGTTCTGAACGCCAGCAACTTCGAGGACAGCACGCATAGCGCCGCCAGCGATGATACCGGTACCTTCAGAAGCAGGCTGCATGTACACCTTCGAAGCGCCGTGAGCGGACTTCATTGCGTACTGCAGAGTGGTGCCGTTCAGATCAACCTGGATCATGTTGCGGCGAGCAGCTTCCATTGCCTTCTGGATCGCAGCAGGCACTTCACGCGACTTGCCACGGCCGAAGCCAACACGGCCTTTACCATCACCAACCACGGTCAACGCGGTGAAAGTGAAGATACGGCCGCCTTTAACGGTTTTGGCTACGCGGTTAACTTGAACCAGCTTCTCGATGTAGCCTTCGTCGCGCTTTTGGTCGTTATTTGACATAACTTAGAACTCCAGCCCAGCTTCACGAGCAGCATCAGCCAGCGCCTTGACGCGGCCGTGGTACTTGAAGCCAGAGCGGTCGAAAGCCACCTGCGAGACGCCAGCGGCTTTAGCACGCGTAGCGACCAGCTGGCCAACCTTAGTGGCCGCGTCGATGTTGCCGGTGGCACCATCACGCAGTTCTTTATCCAAAGTCGAGGCGCTTGCCAGGACTTTGTTGCCGTCGGCCGAAATGACCTGGGCGTAGATGTGCTGCGAAGAGCGGAACACGCAGAGACGCACGACTTCGAGTTCGTGCATTTTCAGGCGTGCTTTGCGAGCGCGACGCAGTCGAGTAACTTTTTTGTCGGTCATTTGCTATGCCCTACTTCTTCTTGGCTTCTTTACGACGGACGACTTCGTCCGCGTAGCGCACACCTTTGCCTTTGTACGGCTCTGGTGGACGGAAGTCGCGGATCTCGGCGGCCACTTGACCTACCAGCTGCTTGTCGATGCCCTTGATCAGGATATCGGTCTGGCTAGGAGTCTCAGCGGTGATGCCTTCCGGCAGTTCGTAATCCACTGGGTGCGAGAAGCCAAGAGCCAGGTTCAGCACTGTGCCTTTTGCTTGCGCTTTGTAACCAACACCGACCAGCTGGAGCTTGCGCTCGAAGCCTTGGCTTACGCCTTGGACCATGTTGTTTACCAACGCACGAGTGGTACCAGCCATCGCGCGAGTCTGTTGATCG
This sequence comes from Pseudomonas sp. 18173, assembly GCF_050432945.1. NCBI lineage: Bacteria > Pseudomonadati > Pseudomonadota > Gammaproteobacteria > Pseudomonadales > Pseudomonadaceae > Pseudomonas > Pseudomonas sp. 18173. The sequence continues at coordinate 26,913 of NZ_JBKFTN010000022.1, read as the reverse complement.
CCATTGCGAGCAGCGAAACGCAGCTCACCAGCTTCTTCAACGATCTCAACGGACGAATGGATGTTCAGTTCGAGAGTGCCCTTGGCACCCTTCACCGAAAGCTGTTGGCCTGCGAATTTTACTTCGACACCGGCTGGCAGCTTAACGGGGTTCTTAGCGACGCGAGACATGCTTATCCCCCCTTAGAACACAGTGCAAAGAACTTCGCCGCCGACACCGGCAGCGCGCGCAGCACGATCAGTCATCACACCCTTGTTGGTGGAGACGATAGACACACCGAGACCGCCACGAACTTTTGGCAGATCATCGACGGACTTGTACTGACGCAGGCCTGGACGGCTAACGCGCTTCACTTCTTCGATAACCGGACGGCCTTCGAAGTACTTCAGCTCGATGGACAGCAGAGGTTTGATTTCGCTGCTGATCTGATAACCCGCAATGTAACCTTCGTCCTTCAGGACTTTGGCAACAGCTACCTTCAACGTGGAAGATGGCATGCTTACGACGGACTTTTCAGCCATCTGGGCATTACGGATACGAGTTAGCATGTCCGCTAACGGGTCCTGCATACTCATGGGCTAGACGCTCCTAATACAAAAAAATTAGCCTTGCGGCTATTACGTGTCGCCGAGAATCTCCGGGCATGAAAAACACGGGCTCAGGCGAGCCGGGTATTCTAGACACACCCCAGAAATGAATCAAGCCCCAAAAGGGGCTTGATCCAGATTCAAGGCCACCGGTGGTCAGGATCTTGCGATCCTGGACACCGAGACTTTGACAGTACTTACCAGCTGGCTTTAACCAGACCTGGTACGTCACCACGCATTGCCGCTTCACGCAGTTTGTTACGGCCGAGGCCGAACTTGCGGTAAACGCCGTGTGGACGACCGGTCAGGCGGCAGCGGTTACGCATGCGCGAGGCGCTTGCGTCACGTGGCTGCTTCTGCAGAGCAACTGTAGCTTCCCAACGCGCTTCTGGACTTGCGTTCAGATCAACGATGATAGCTTTCAGTGCTGCACGCTTCTTGGCGTACTTGGCAACCGTGAGCTGACGCTTCAGCTCGCGGTTTTTCATGCTCATCTTGGCCATGGTCCTACTCCAATCAGTTGCGGAACGGGAATTTGAATGCACGCAGCAGAGCGCGGCCTTCATCATCGTTCTTGGCAGTGGTGGTCAGGGTGATGTCCAGACCGCGGAGAGCATCGATCTTGTCGTAGTCGATTTCCGGGAAGATGATCTGCTCTTTCACGCCCATGCTGTAGTTGCCACGACCATCGAAGGACTTGGCATTCAGGCCGCGGAAGTCGCGAACCCGAGGCAGGGAGATCGACAGCAGACGATCCAGGAACTCGTACATACGCTCACGGCGCAGGGTCACTTTGACGCCGATCGGCCAACCTTCACGGACTTTAAAGCCTGCGATGGATTTGCGAGCGTAGGTCACAACGACTTTCTGGCCGGTGATCTTTTCCAGGTCGGCAACAGCGTGCTCGATGACTTTTTTGTCGCCGATCGCTTCGCCCAGACCCATGTTCAGGGTGATTTTGGTAACGCGCGGAACTTCCATCACGTTCGAAAGCTTAAGTTCTTCCTTAAGTTTCGGTGCGATTTCCTTCCGGTAAATCTCTTTTAGTCGTGCCATGGTCTTCTACCTAGCAGTGTTCAAGCATCAACCGCTTTTTGGGTCGACTTGAAGACACGAATTTTCTTACCGTCTTCTACTTTGAAACCAACGCGGTCAGCCTTGTTGGTTTCGCCGTTGAAGATGGCGACGTTGGAAGCGTGCAGTGGCGCTTCTTTCTCGACGATACCGCCCTGTACGCCCGACATCGGGTTAGGCTTGGTATGACGCTTGACCAGGTTCAGACCACCAACAACCAGACGGTTGTCAGCAAGAACCTTCAGCACCTTACCGCGCTTACCTTTGTCTTTGCCGGCGATCACGATGATCTCGTCGTCACGACGAATCTTTTGCATGTCGGATCTCCTTACAGCACTTCTGGGGCGAGCGAGACGATCTTCATGAACTTCTCAGTACGAAGTTCACGGGTCACTGGCCCAAAGATACGGGTGCCGATCGGCTCTTGCTTGTTGTTCAACAGAACAGCAGCGTTGCCATCAAAGCGGATAATGGAGCCATCAGCACGACGTACGCCGTGACGAGTGCGGACTACAACAGCAGTCATCACTTGGCCTTTTTTCACTTTACCGCGAGGAATTGCTTCCTTGACGGTAACCTTGATGATGTCACCGATACCAGCGTAACGACGATGGGAGCCACCCAGCACCTTGATGCACATAACGCGGCGAGCGCCGCTGTTATCGGCCACATCGAGCATGGATTGAGTCTGAATCATATAATTTCTCCGACCCCTAGTCCTTAGACTTCCACAGCGCGTTCGAGAACATCAACCAGCGCCCAAGACTTGGTCTTGGCCAAAGGACGAGTTTCACGAATAGTGACTTTGTCGCCGATGTGGCACTGATTGGTTTCGTCGTGCGCGTGCAGCTTAGTCGAACGCTTAACGTATTTACCGTAGATCGGGTGCTTAACGCGACGCTCGATCAAAACGGTGATGGTTTTGTCCATCTTGTCGCTGACAACACGGCCAGTCAGCGTACGGACAGTCTTTTCGGCTTCAGCCATGATCACTTACCTGCCTGCTGGTTGAGCACAGTCTTCACGCGAGCGATGTCACGCTTAACTTGCGAGAGCAGATGAGACTGCCCCAACTGGCCAGTTGCTTTCTGCATACGCAGATTGAACTGGTCGCGCAGCAAGCCGAGCAGTTGCTCGTTCAGCTGCTGTGCGGATTTTTCACGAAGTTCATTCGCTTTCATCACATCACCGTCCGTTTAACAAAGGAGGTGGCGAGCGGCAGCTTTGCAGCAGCCAGGGCGAAAGCCTCACGCGCCAGCTCTTCAGAAACACCCTCGATTTCATACAGGACTTTGCCTGGCTGAATCTGGGCAACCCAGTATTCCACGTTACCCTTACCTTTACCCATACGAACCTCGAGAGGCTTTTTGGAGATCGGCTTGTCCGGGAATACACGGATCCAGATCTTGCCGCCACGTTTTACGTGACGGGTCAGAGCACGACGTGCTGACTCGATCTGACGAGCGGTGAGACGACCACGAGCAACAGACTTCAGCGCGAACTCGCCGAAGCTGACTTTGCTACCGCGCAATGCCAGGCCACGGTTGTGACCAGTCATTTGCTTGCGGAACTTCGTACGCTTTGGTTGCAACATTTGGCGTACCCCTTACTTAGCAGCTTTTTTACGAGGCGCTGGTGCTTGTGGTTTCAGTTCTTCTTGGCGACCACCAATTACTTCGCCTTTGAAGATCCAAACCTTTACACCGATCACACCGTAGGTGGTGTGAGCTTCGTAGTTGGCATAGTCGATGTCGGCACGCAGGGTGTGCAATGGCACACGACCTTCGCGATACCATTCAGTACGTGCGATTTCAGCACCGCCGAGACGACCGCTCACTTGGATTTTGATGCCTTTGGCACCAATGCGCATGGCGTTCTGTACGGCGCGCTTCATGGCACGACGGAACATTACGCGACGCTCCAGCTGCTGAGCTACGCTCTGCGCAACCAGCATACCGTCGAGTTCCGGCTTGCGGATCTCTTCGATATTGATGTGCACAGGCACACCCATTTGCTTGGTCAGGTCCTGACGCAGTTTCTCAACATCTTCACCCTTCTTCCCGATAACGATACCTGGACGAGCGGTGTGGATGGTGATGCGTGCAGTTTGGGCCGGACGATGGATATCGATACGGCTTACGGACGCGCTTTTTAGTTTGTCTTGGAGGTACTCACGCACATTCAGATCTGCGAGCAAATAGTCCGCATAAGTCCGACCGTCTGCGTACCAGACGGAGGTGTGCTCCTTGACGATTCCCAGGCGAATGCCAATGGGATGTACTTTCTGACCCATCTCTTCGACTCCGTTACTTGTCAGCAACCTTGACAGTGATATGGCAAGACCGCTTGACGATGCGATCAGCACGGCCTTTGGCACGCGGCATGATGCGCTTCAGCGAACGCCCTTCGTTGACGAAAACAGTGCTGACCTTCAGGTCATCAACGTCTGCGCCTTCGTTATGCTCGGCGTTGGCTACGGCCGACTCCAGCACTTTCTTCATGATCTCGGCGGCTTTCTTACTGCTGAAAGCCAACAGGTTGAGCGCTTCGCCCACCTTCTTCCCGCGGATCTGGTCGGCGACCAAGCGGGCTTTCTGGGCGGAGATTCGAGCGCCCGACAACTTAGCGGCTACTTCCATTTCCTAACCCCTTAACGCTTGGCTTTCTTGTCTGCCACGTGCCCGCGATAAGTGCGGGTACCGGCGAACTCGCCCAGTTTGTGGCCGACCATGTCTTCGTTCACGAGAACTGGGACGTGCTGACGACCGTTGTGTACTGCGATGGTCAGACCGACCATTTGTGGCAGGATCATCGAACGACGCGACCAGGTTTTCACCGGTTTGCGATCGTTCTTTTCCGCCGCCACTTCGATCTTCTTCAGTAGGTGAAGATCGATAAAAGGACCTTTTTTCAGAGAACGTGGCACTGTCGTATCCCTCTATTTACTTGCGACGACGGACGATCATTTTGTCGGTACGCTTATTACCACGAGTCTTCGCGCCCTTAGTCGGGAAGCCCCATGGCGATACCGGATGACGACCACCAGAGGTACGACCTTCACCACCACCATGTGGGTGGTCAACCGGGTTCATGGCAACACCACGAACGGTTGGGCGAACGCCACGCCAGCGCTTGGCACCAGCTTTACCCAGCGAACGCAGGCTGTGCTCGGAGTTCGAGACTTCGCCCAGGGTCGCACGGCATTCAGCCAGGACTTTACGCATTTCACCGGAACGCAGACGCAGGGTAACGTACACGCCTTCACGAGCGATCAGCTGAGCCGAAGCACCAGCGGAACGAGCGATCTGTGCGCCTTTACCTGGCTTCAGTTCGATGCCGTGTACGGTAGAACCGACTGGAATGTTGCGCAGTTGCAGAGCGTTGCCTGGCTTGATTGGAGCCAGGGCACCTGCGATCAGCGTGTCGCCAGCACTCACGCCTTTAGGGGCGATGATGTAGCGGCGCTCGCCGTCTGCGTAGCAGAGCAGTGCGATGTGAGCAGTACGGTTTGGATCGTATTCGATACGCTCGACAGTGGCGACGATGCCATCTTTGTCGTTGCGACGGAAATCGACCATACGGTAATGCTGCTTATGACCACCACCGATGTGACGAGTGGTAATACGGCCATTGTTGTTACGACCACCAGTCTTCGATTTCTTCTCGAGCAGCGGTGCGTGAGGAGCGCCTTTATGCAGCTCCTGGTTGACCACCTTGACCACAAAACGGCGGCCAGGGGAAGTCGGTTTGCATTTAACGATTGCCATGATGCACCCCTTCCTTACTCAGCACTGCTGCTGAAATCGAGATCTTGGCCTGGCTGAAGGGAGATAACTGCCTTCTTCCAGTCATTACGCTTGCCCAGACCGCGAGCAGTGCGCTTGCTCTTACCCAGAACGTTCAGGGTAGTAACACGCTCTACTTTCACGCTGAACAGGCTTTCGACGGCCTTCTTGATTTCCAGCTTGGTTGCGTCAGTAGCAACCTTGAAAACGAACTGGCCTTTCTTGTCTGCCAGAACCGTAGCCTTCTCGGAAACGTGCGGGCCAAGCAGAACTTTAAATACGCGTTCCTGGTTCATCCCAGCAGCTCCTCGAATTTCTTCACGGCCGACACGGTGATCAACACCTTGTCGTATGCGATCAGACTAACTGGATCGGAACCTTGCACGTCACGTACATCTACGTGTGGCAGGTTACGAGCAGCCAGGTACAGGTTCTGATCAACAGCGTCCGACACGATCAGAACGTCGGTCAGGCTCATGTTGTTCAGTTTGCCCAGCAGGTCTTTGGTTTTCGGCGTTTCAACGGCGAAATCCTGAACCACGACCAGACGATCAGTACGCACCAGCTCAGCAAGGATGGAACGCATTGCTGCGCGATACATCTTCTTGTTCAGCTTCTGGGAGTGATCCTGTGGACGAGCTGCGAAAGTGGTACCACCGCCACGCCAGATTGGGCTACGGATAGTACCGGCACGAGCACGGCCAGTACCTTTCTGACGCCATGGGCGCTTACCGCCACCACGAACGTCGGAACGGGTCTTTTGCTGCTTGGAACCCTGACGGCCGCCGGCCATGTAGGCCACGACTGCTTGGTGAACCAGCGTCTCGTTGAACTCGCCGCCAAATGTCAGTTCGGAAACTTCGATCGCTTGAGCGTCATTTACATTTAATTGCATGTCAGCTTCCCCTTAACCGCGAGCCTTGGCTGCTGGACGTACAACCAAGTTGCCGCCAGTAGCGCCAGGAACAGCGCCCTTGACCAACAACAGATTGCGTTCAGCGTCCACGCGCACTACTTCGAGGGACTGCACGGTCACGCGCTCAGCGCCCATATGACCGGACATTTTTTTGCCCTTGAATACACGACCAGGAGTCTGGCACTGGCCGATAGAGCCTGGAACGCGGTGGGATACGGAGTTACCGTGGGTGTTATCTTGCCCGCGGAAATTCCAACGCTTGATCGTACCCTGGAAGCCTTTACCCTTGGACTGACCGGTTACATCAACCAGTTGACCAGCGGCGAAGATTTCAGCGTTGATCAGATCGCCGGCCTGGTACTCGCCTTCTTCAAGGCGGAATTCCATTACTGTACGACCAGCGGCAACGTTCGCTTTAGCGAAGTGGCCAGCCTGAGCTGCTGTTACACGCGAAGCGCGACGCTCGCCGACAGTGACTTGCACTGCACGATAGCCATCGGTTTCTTCAGTTTTGAACTGGGTGACGCGATTCGGCTCGATCTCAATGACCGTGACCGGAATGGAGACACCTTCTTCGGTGAAAATACGGGTCATACCCGCTTTACGACCGACTACACCAATAGTCATGTTGTAAACCTCATGAGTGTACGGGGCTTTCACCCGCTATGGCCGCCCATTTCAGAGCGTTACACGACTAAGACCGAGTCTTAGCCGAGGCTGATCTGCACTTCCACACCGGCCGCAAGATCAAGCTTCATAAGAGCATCAACGGTTTTATCCGTTGGCTGGACGATGTCCAGAACGCGCTTATGAGTACGGATCTCGTACTGGTCACGCGCGTCTTTGTTGACGTGCGGGGAGACCAGAACGGTGAACCGCTCTTTACGGGTAGGCAGTGGAATTGGACCACGCACTTGAGCACCAGTACGTTTCGCGGTTTCCACGATTTCCTGGGTGGATTGGTCGATCAGGCGATGGTCGAAAGCCTTCAACCTGATACGGATTTGCTGATTTTGCATTGGATTTCAGACTCCGGCTGCTATTCCCACCGGGCGCAATACGCCCGTTAAAAGGAGGCGCAATTCTATAGACGCCCCAGATAGGTGTCAACCCAATAAAAAAGCCCCCGCTGAGCGGGGGCTTTTTCAAAGCATCGAAGCTATCTCAAAAGAGATGCTTACTCGATGATTTTGGCTACGACGCCAGCGCCGACGGTACGACCGCCTTCACGGATAGCGAAACGCAGACCGTCTTCCATCGCGATGGTTTTGATCAGGGTAACAGTCATCTGAATGTTGTCACCTGGCATTACCATTTCAACGCCTTCTGGCAGCTCGCAGTTACCAGTCACGTCAGTAGTACGGAAGTAGAACTGTGGACGGTAGCCTTTGAAGAACGGAGTGTGACGGCCGCCTTCTTCCTTGCTCAGAACGTAAACTTCTGCGGTGAACTTGGTGTGCGGCTTAACCGAACCTGGCTTAACCAGAACCTGGCCACGCTCAACGTCGTCACGCTTGGTACCACGCAGCAGAACGCCGCAGTTCTCGCCAGCACGACCTTCGTCGAGCAGCTTGCGGAACATTTCAACACCGGTGCAGGTGGTGGTGGTGGTGTCACGCAGACCAACGATTTCCAGTGCATCTTGAACGCGAACGATACCGCGCTCGATACGACCAGTCACAACAGTACCGCGACCGGAGATCGAGAATACGTCTTCGATTGGCATCAGGAATGGCTTGTCGATAGCACGCTCTGGCTCTGGGATGTAGGTATCCAGAGTTTCAACCAGCTTGCGAACAGCGCTGGTGCCCATTTCGTTATCGTCTTTGCCTTCCAGAGCCATACGAGCCGAACCGATGATGATCGGAGTGTCGTCGCCTGGGAAGTCGTAGGTGGACAGCAGGTCGCGAACTTCCATCTCAACCAGTTCCAGCAGCTCAGCGTCGTCTACCAGGTCAGCCTTGTTCAGGAAGACCACGATGTACGGAACGCCTACCTGACGGGACAGCAGGATGTGCTCACGGGTTTGTGGCATCGGACCATCAGCGGCCGAGCAAACCAGGATCGCGCCGTCCATCTGGGCAGCACCGGTGATCATGTTCTTCACGTAGTCAGCGTGACCTGGGCAGTCAACGTGAGCGTAGTGACGAATGTTCGAGTTGTACTCGACGTGCGCGGTGTTGATGGTGATACCGCGAGCTTTTTCTTCTGGCGCGCTGTCGATCTTATCGAATTCAACTACGGCCGAACCGAAAACTTCGGAGCAGACGCGAGTCAGAGCTGCGGTCAGAGTGGTTTTACCGTGGTCAACGTGACCGATGGTGCCAACGTTGACGTGCGGTAGGGAACGATCAAATTTTTCTTTAGCCACGACAATTAACTCCTTGCCTAAAGGACTGAATCAGCCTTGTTTTTTGGTAACGGTTTCGACGATGTGCGACGGAGCCGTATTGTATTTTTTGAATTCCATAGAGTAGCTTGCGCGACCCTGGGACATGGAACGAACGTCGGTCGCATAACCGAACATCTCGCCCAGCGGAACTTCGGCACGAATTACTTTGCCGGAGACCGTGTCTTCCATACCCAAGATCATGCCGCGACGACGGTTAAGGTCGCCCATCACGTCACCCATATAGTCTTCAGGCGTAACAACCTCTACCGCCATGATCGGCTCAAGCAACTCACCGCCGCCCTTCTGGGCCAGTTGCTTGGTCGCCATGGAAGCAGCCACCTTAAACGCCATCTCGTTCGAGTCGACGTCGTGGTAAGAACCATCAAACACGGTAGCCTTCAGGCCGATCAGCGGATAGCCGGCAACAACGCCGTTCTTCATCTGCTCTTCGATACCCTTCTGGATAGCCGGGATGTATTCCTTAGGAACCACACCACCCACTACTTCGTTCAGGAATTGCAGACCTTCCTGACCTTCGTCAGCAGGAGCAAAGCGAATCCAGCAATGACCGAACTGGCCACGACCGCCGGACTGACGAACGAACTTGCCTTCGATTTCGCAGTTCTTCGTGATGCGCTCACGATACGAAACCTGAGGTTTACCGATGTTGGCTTCGACGTTGAACTCACGGCGCATCCGGTCAACCAGGATGTCCAGGTGCAGCTCGCCCATGCCGGAGATGATCGTTTGACCAGTCTCTTCATCAGTCTTGACGCGGAAAGACGGGTCTTCCTGAGCAAGTTTGCCCAGAGCGATACCCATTTTTTCCTGGTCATCCTTGGTCTTAGGCTCTACGGCAACCGAAATAACCGGCTCCGGGAAGTCCATGCGAACCAGGATGATTGGCTTGTCAGCGTTGCACAAGGTTTCACCAGTGGTGACATCCTTCATGCCGATCAGGGCCGCGATGTCACCAGCGCGTACTTCCTTGATCTCTTCACGGGCGTTTGCGTGCATTTGCACCATACGACCCACGCGCTCTTTCTTGCCTTTGACCGAGTTGATCACGCCGTCGCCGGAGGCCAACACGCCCGAGTAAACGCGGACGAAGGTCAAGGTACCCACGAATGGGTCGGTAGCGATCTTGAACGCCAGAGCCGAGAACGGCTCGTTGTCGTCTGCATGACGCTCCATTTGCTTTTCCTCGTCATCCGGGTCGGTACCCTTGATGGCAGGAATGTCGGTCGGAGCCGGCAGGTAGTCGATAACGGCGTCGAGAACCAGGGGAACGCCCTTGTTCTTGAAGGAAGAACCGCAAACAGCCAGAACGATCTCACCAGCGATAGTACGCTGACGCAGGGCGCCCTTGATTTCCTCGATGGAGAGCTCTTCACCCTCGAGGTACTTGTTCATCAGCTCTTCGCTGGCTTCGGCCGCAGCCTCTACCATGTTGTTGCGCCACTCTTCAGCCAGTTCCTGCAGTTCAGCAGGGATAGCTTCGCGACGTGGAGTCATGCCCTTGTCAGCGTCGTTCCAGTAAACCGCTTCCATGGTCATCAGATCGATCTGACCCTGGAAGTTGTCTTCGGAACCGATAGCCAACTGGATCGGCACCGGAGTGTGACCCAGACGCTGCTTGATCTGAGCGATCACACGCAGGAAGTTAGCACCGGCACGGTCCATCTTGTTCACGTAAACGATACGTGGAACACCGTACTTGTTGGCTTGACGCCATACGGTTTCGGACTGAGGCTCAACGCCGGAAGTGCCGCAGAACACAACGACCGCGCCGTCGAGTACACGCAGGGAACGTTCAACTTCAATAGTGAAGTCTACGTGACCCGGGGTATCGATGACGTTGAAGCGGTACTGGTCCTTGTGCTGCTTGGCGGAACCCTGCCAGAAGGCGGTAATGGCAGCAGAAGTAATGGTAATACCACGCTCCTGCTCCTGAACCATCCAGTCAGTGGTCGCAGCACCGTCGTGCACTTCGCCCATCTTGTGGCTTTTGCCAGTGTAAAAAAGGACGCGCTCGGTGGTGGTGGTTTTACCAGCATCCACGTGAGCAACGATACCGATGTTACGGTAGCGATTAATCGGTGTAGTACGAGCCATAAAGCCCTCGCAAAATGAGTGACGCTAGAATTAGAAGCGGTAGTGCGAGAAAGCCTTGTTGGCTTCAGCCATACGGTGCACGTCTTCACGCTTCTTAACTGCAGCACCTTTACCTTCAGCGGCGTCCAACAGTTCGCCAGCCAAACGCAGAGCCATGGACTTCTCGCCACGCTTACGGGCGAAGTCTACCAGCCAGCGCATTGCCAGAGCGTTACGACGGGAAGGACGAACCTCGACCGGAACCTGGTAAGTAGCACCACCAACGCGGCGCGACTTCACTTCGACCAGCGGAGCGATGGCGTCGAGTGCTTTTTCGAAGAGTTCCAGGGGATCGGTGCCGGCCTTACGAGCCTTCACGGTATCCAGGGCACCATAAACGATACGCTCGGCAACGGCTTTCTTGCCGCTTTCCATTACGTGGTTCATGAATTTGGCGAGGATTTGGCTTCCGTATTTCGGATCGTCCAGAATCTCACGCTTGGCTGCTACGCGACGTCTTGGCATTGATAAGCCCTCAAACGGTCTTCAGGTTAGCCCGGGACAGATCCTGTGGATACGTGCCCGACCTTACTCTTATCGACTCAATAAAATTAAAAACTGCAAAACGGCCGATTACTTCGGACGCTTGGTACCGTACTTCGAACGACCCTGGTTACGACCTTTAACACCGGAAGTATCCAACGAACCGCGAACGGTGTGGTAACGAACACCTGGCAAGTCTTTTACACGACCGCCGCGGATCAGTACCACGCTGTGCTCTTGCAGGTTGTGGCCTTCACCACCGATGTACGAGGAAACCTCGAAACCGTTGGTCAGACGCACACGGCATACTTTACGCAGTGCCGAGTTAGGTTTTTTCGGCGTGGTGGTGTACACACGGGTGCACACGCCACGGCGTTGCGGGCAGTTCTGCAGCGCAGGCACGTCGGATTTCTCGACGATACGCTTACGCGGCTGACGTACCAGCTGGTTGATAGTTGCCATCTACTAGCTCCACTGTTGTCTTGCGACGCTATTGTCTTGCAAGAAAAGCAAAATGGCAGGAACGAGTTCCCGCCAAATTTAGGGGTACAAGAGTCTAAAGAGGATCTTGTCCCCAGTCAAGGCAAGGCCCCGCCCTCCCCGCTCATCCAATCTCGACAATTTGTCTCGATTCGATGAACGGAGCGACCAGGGCCTCACACTCATTTACCGCAGAACTCAGTTACCGCTCGAGTTCAGCGCTTCGGTCAGTGCAGCTTCCACTTCACTGGCGCTTACGCGCAACGGCTTGTCTGCATCACGGCGACGCTTACGCTCGCTGTGATAGGCCAGGCCGGTACCAGCCGGGATCAGACGACCCACGACCACGTTTTCTTTCAGGCCGCGCAGGTAATCGCGCTTGCCGGTTACCGCCGCTTCGGTCAGTACGCGAGTGGTTTCCTGGAAGGAAGCCGCCGAGATGAACGATTCGGTGGACAACGACGCCTTGGTGATACCCAGCAGAACGCGAGTGAACTTGGAGACAAATTTGTCTTCGTTGCTCAAACGCTCGTTCTCTACCAGAACGTGAGTCAATTCCATCTGGTCGCCCTTGATGAAACTGGAATCGCCGGATTCAGCGATTTCAACTTTACGCAGCATCTGACGCAGGATGGTCTCGATGTGCTTGTCGTTGATCTTCACGCCTTGCAGACGGTAAACGTCCTGGATCTCGTTGACGATGTACTTGGCCAGCGCACTCACACCCAGCAGACGCAGGATGTCGTGTGGATCGCTCGGACCGTCGGAGATAACTTCGCCGCGGTTTACCTGTTCGCCTTCGAACACGTTCAGGTGACGCCACTTCGGAATCAGCTCTTCGTACGGATCGCTACCGTCGTTCGGGGTAATGACCAGACGGCGCTTGCCCTTGGTCTCTTTACCGAACGCGATGGTGCCGCTGACTTCAGCCAGAATCGACGCTTCCTTCGGACGACGGGCTTCGAACAGGTCGGCAACACGCGGCAGACCACCGGTGATGTCACGGGTCTTCGAAGTTTCTTGCGGGATACGAGCGATAACATCACCGATCGCGATCTTCGCACCGTCCGCTACACCGACCAGGGCGTTGGCTGGCAGGAAGTACTGAGCGATAACGTCAGTGCCTGGCAGCAACAGATCCTTGCCGTTGTCGTCGACCATCTTCACGGCTGGACGGATGTCCTTGCCGGCAGCTGGACGATCTTTGGCGTCGAGTACTTCAATGTTGGTCATACCGGTCAATTCGTCAGTCTGACGCTTGATCGTGATGCCTTCTTCCATGCCCACGTAGGTCACGGTACCTTTCATTTCGGTAACGATCGGGTGAGTGTGCGGATCCCACTTGGCCACGATTGCGCCAGCGTCGACCTTGTCACCTTCTTTAACCGAAATCACGGCACCGTACGGCAGCTTGTAACGCTCACGCTCACGACCGAAGTCATCAGCGATGGCCAGCTCACCGGAACGGGACACGGCAACCAGGTGACCGTCCACTCGCTCAACGTGTTTCAGGTTGTGCAGACGGACGGTACCGCCATTCTTCACCTGAACGCTGTCGGCTGCGGAGGTCCGGCTTGCCGCACCACCGATGTGGAACGTACGCATCGTCAGCTGGGTACCCGGCTCACCGATGGACTGGGCAGCGATAACGCCGACCGCTTCACCGATGTTCACCTGGTGACCACGAGCCAGATCGCGGCCGTAGCACTTGGCGCAAATGCCGTAGCGGGTTTCGCAGCTGATCGGCGAACGCACGATCACTTCGTCGATGCTGTTCAGCTCGATGAACTCGACCCACTTCTCGTCTACCAGGGTGCCGGCAGGAACGATGACGTCCTCGGTACCTGGCTTGAATACGTCACGGGCGATAACACGACCCAATACGCGCTCACCCAACGGCTCTACAACGTCACCGCCTTCAATGTGCGGAGTCATCAGCAGACCGTGTTCGGTGCCGCAATCGATCTCGGTTACAACCAGATCCTGCGCCACGTCTACCAGACGACGAGTCAGGTAACCGGAGTTAGCGGTTTTCAACGCGGTATCCGCCAGACCTTTACGAGCACCGTGAGTCGAGATGAAGTACTGGAGTACGCTCAGACCTTCACGGAAGTTCGCAGTAATCGGCGTTTCAATGATGGAACCGTCCGGCTTGGCCATCAGGCCACGCATACCGGCCAGCTGACGAATCTGTGCTGCGGAACCCCGCGCACCCGAGTCGGCCATCATGTACATCGAGTTGAAAGACTCTTGGTCGACTTCGTCGCCATGACGGTCGATGACTTTCTCTTTCGAGAGGTTGGCCATCATCGCCTTGGAAACTTCGTCGTTCGCTTTCGACCAAAGGTCGATCACTTTGTTGTACTTCTCGCCCTGGGTTACCAGGCCGGAGGCGTACTGACTTTCGATCTCTTTCACTTCGTCGGTGGCAGCACCGATGATGCGGGCTTTTTCATCCGGGATAACGAAGTCGTTAACACCGATGGAAACGCCGGAAATGGTCGAATAGGCAAAACCGGTGTACATCAACTGGTCAGCGAAGATCACGGTCTCTTTCAGACCAACCACGCGGTAGCACTGGTTGATCAGCTTGGAGATCGCCTTTTTCTTCATCGGCAGGTTGACGACGTCGTACGACAGACCTTTTGGCACAACCTGGAACAACAGCGCACGGCCGACAGTGGTGTCGACGATACGGGTGTTGGTCACGCTGCCGCCGTCACGGTCGTTGACGGTTTCGTTGATCCGGACTTTGACCTTGGCGTGCAGTGCGGCTTCGCCGGCACGGAACACACGGTCAACTTCCTGCAGATCCGCGAACACACGACCTTCGCCCTTGGCGTTGATCGCTTCACGCGTCATGTAGTACAGACCCAATACAACGTCCTGCGACGGAACGATGATTGGCTCACCGTTGGCTGGCGACAGGATGTTGTTGGTCGACATCATCAACGCACGCGCTTCCAGCTGGGCTTCCAGCGTCAGCGGTACGTGCACGGCCATTTGGTCGCCGTCGAAGTCGGCGTTGTACGCGGCGCAGACCAGAGGGTGCAGCTGGATAGCCTTACCTTCGATCAGTACCGGTTCAAACGCCTGGATGCCCAGACGGTGAAGGGTCGGTGCACGGTTGAGAAGAACCGGGTGTTCGCGAATTACTTCAGCGAGAACGTCCCAAACCTCTGGCAGCTCGCGCTCGACCATCTTCTTGGCAGCCTTGATGGTGGTCGCCAGACCACGCATTTCCAGCTTGCCGAAAATGAACGGCTTGAACAGCTCGAGAGCCATCTTCTTCGGCAGACCGCACTGGTGCAGACGCAGGGTCGGACCTACGGTAATTACCGAACGGCCGGAGTAGTCAACACGCTTACCGAGCAAGTTCTGACGGAAACGACCCTGCTTACCCTTGATCATGTCAGCCAGGGATTTCAGAGGACGCTTGTTGGAACCGGTGATAGCGCGGCCACGACGACCGTTGTCGAGCAGTGCGTCGACGGCTTCCTGCAACATACGCTTTTCGTTGCGCACGATGATGTCCGGAGCGGACAGATCCAGCAGGCGCTTCAAACGGTTGTTACGGTTGATCACTCGACGATAAAGATCGTTGAGGTCGGAAGTCGCGAAGCGACCGCCATCCAGCGGGACCAGTGGACGCAGATCTGGCGGCAGAACCGGCAGAACGGTCAGCACCATCCACTCTGGCAGGTTGCCGGAACCCTGGAAGGCTTCCATTAACTTCAGACGCTTGGACAGCTTCTTGATCTTGGTTTCGGAGTTGGTTTGCGGAATCTCTTCACGCAGACGGCCAATCTCGTGCTCCAGGTCGATAGCGTGCAGCAGTTCGCGGACAGCTTCAGCACCCATGCGGGCATCGAAATCGTCGCCGAACTCTTCCAGCGCTTCGAAGTACTGCTCATCGTTCAGCAGCTGACCTTTTTCAAGGGTGGTCATGCCTGGATCGATAACGACGTAGCTCTCGAAGTAGAGAACGCGCTCGATATCACGCAGGGTCATGTCCATCAGCAAGCCGATACGGGACGGCAGCGATTTCAGGAACCAGATGTGAGCAACCGGCGAGGCCAGTTCGATGTGCGCCATGCGCTCACGACGAACTTTTGCCAGCGCGACTTCAACGCCGCACTTCTCGCAGATTACGCCACGGTGCTTCAAGCGCTTGTACTTACCGCACAGGCACTCGTAATCCTTTACCGGGCCAAAGATCTTGGCGCAGAACAGGCCGTCACGCTCAGGTTTGAACGTACGGTAGTTGATGGTTTCCGGCTTTTTAACTTCACCGAACGACCACGAACGGATCATCTCAGGCGATGCCAATCCGATACGGATGGCGTCGAACTCTTCGACTTGACCCTGGTTTTTCAGCAAATTCAGTAGGTCTTTCAAGGCCTTTCCTCCTGGCGGAGCAGAGAGCGGGCAATCCTGCCCCGCTCTCGATTCGCGTCACGTGTTATTCGGTTTCCAGATCGATATCGATGCCGAGGGAACGAATTTCCTTGATCAACACGTTGAAGGACTCGGGCATGCCCGGCTCCATACGGTGATCGCCATCCACGATGTTTTTGTACATCTTGGTACGGCCGTTCACATCGTCCGACTTCACTGTGAGCATTTCTTGCAGAGTGTAAGCGGCACCGTATGCTTCCAGTGCCCAGACCTCCATCTCCCCGAAACGCTGACCACCGAACTGCGCCTTACCACCCAGCGGCTGCTGGGTAACCAGGCTGTACGAACCGGTAGAACGAGCGTGCATCTTGTCGTCTACCAAGTGGTTCAGCTTCAGCATGTACATGTAGCCAACGGTAACCGGGCGCTCGAACTTGTTGCCGGTACGGCCGTCGGTCAGCTGCATCTGGCCGCTTTCTGGCAGGTCCGCCAGTTTCAGCATGGCCTTGATTTCGCTTTCCTTGGCGCCGTCGAACACTGGAGTGGCCATTGGAACGCCGCCACGCAGGTTTTGAGCCAGGTCCAGGATTTCCTGGTCCGAGAAGTCATCGAGGCTTTCCTGACGACCGCCGATCTCGTTGTAGATCTCGTGCAGGAACTTGCGCAGCTCGGCAACCTTGCGCTGCTCTTCAACCATGCGGTTGATCTTCTCGCCCAGACCTTTGGCCGCGAGGCCCAGGTGGGTTTCAAGGATCTGACCGACGTTCATACGCGAAGGTACGCCCAACGGGTTGAGGACCACGTCGACCGGGGTGCCATTGGCATCGTGCGGCATGTCTTCAACCGGCATGATCACGGAGACCACACCCTTGTTACCGTGACGACCGGCCATCTTGTCGCCCGGCTGGATGCGACGACGGATTGCCAGGTAAACCTTGACGATTTTCAGCACGCCTGGAGCCAGGTCATCGCCCTGCTGCAGTTTGCGCTTCTTGTCTTCGAACTTGTCGTCCAGCAGACGGCGACGATCAACGATGTAGGCCTGGGCCTTCTCGAGCTGCTCGTTCAGAGCATCTTCAGCCATGCGCAGTTTGAACCACTGGCCGTGCTCAAGACCGTCGAGAACTTCGTCGGTGATGTCCTGGCCTTTCTTCAGACCGGCGCCGCCTTCGGCTTTGTGGCCGACCAGAGCGGAACGCAGACGTTCGAAAGTAGCACCTTCAACGATACGGAACTCTTCGTTCAGGTCCTTGCGGATCTCGTCCAGCTGGGACTTCTCGATCGACAGGGCACGAGCGTCACGCTCAACGCCGTCGCGGGTGAAGACCTGTACGTCGATGACAGTACCTTTGGTACCGGTAGGTACACGCAGGGAGGTGTCTTTAACGTCGCTGGCTTTTTCACCGAAGATCGCACGCAGCAGTTTTTCTTCCGGAGTCAGCTGGGTCTCGCCTTTCGGAGTGACCTTACCGACCAGGATGTCGCCTGCGCCAACTTCAGCACCTACGTAAACGATACCGGCTTCGTCCAGCTTGTTCAGTGCCGCTTCACCCACGTTCGGGATGTCGGCAGTGATTTCCTCTGGGCCAAGCTTGGTGTCACGGGCCACACAGGTCAGTTCCTGGATGTGGATCGTGGTGAAACGGTCTTCCTGAACCACACGCTCGGACAGGCAGATGGAGTCTTCGAAGTTGAAGCCGTTCCATGCCATGAACGCGATGCGCATGTTCTGACCCAGTGCCAGTTCACCCATGTCGGTGGACGGGCCGTCGGCCATGATGTCGCTACGCTGAACCCGATCACCCTTACGCACCAGCGGACGCTGGTTGATGCAGGTGTTCTGGTTGGAGCGGGTGTATTTGGTCAGGTTGTAGATGTCGACACCGGCTTCACCGGTTTCAACTTCGTCATCGGCAACACGAACCACGATACGGCTGGCGTCGACGGAGTCGATCACGCCGCCACGACGAGCCACGACGCAAACGCCGGAGTCACGGGCTACGTTACGCTCCATGCCGGTACCTACCAGCGGCTTGTCGGCACGCAGGGTCGGTACAGCTTGACGCTGCATGTTCGAACCCATCAACGCACGGTTGGCGTCGTCGTGCTCGAGGAACGGAATCAGCGACGCAGCAACCGAAACTACCTGCTTCGGCGAAACGTCCATCAAGGTGACGTCTTCCGGCGCCTTGACGGTGAATTCGTTCAGGTGACGAACAGCTACCAGCTCGTCGATCAGGACTTTCTTGTCGTTCATCGTGGCCGAAGCCTGAGCGATCACGTGATCGGCTTCTTCGATGGCGGACAGGAACACGATCTCGTCGGTGACCAGAGCGTCTTTCACCACGCGGTACGGGCTCTCGAGGAAGCCGTACTGGTTGGTGCGCGCATAAGCGGCCAGGGAGTTGATCAGGCCGATGTTCGGACCTTCCGGCGTTTCAATCGGGCATACGCGACCGTAGTGAGTCGGGTGTACGTCACGAACTTCAAAGCCCGCGCGCTCACGAGTCAGACCGCCAGGGCCGAGTGCAGAGACACGACGCTTGTGGGTGATCTCGGACAGCGGGTTGTTCTGGTCCATGAACTGGGACAGCTGGCTGGAACCGAAGAACTCTTTCACCGCCGCAGCCACTGGCTTGGCGTTGATCAGGTCTTGCGGCATCAGGCCTTCGCTTTCAGCCATCGACAGACGCTCTTTGACCGCACGCTCAACACGTACCAGGCCAACGCGGAACTGGTTCTCGGCCATTTCGCCTACGCAGCGAACACGACGGTTACCCAGGTGGTCGATGTCATCGACGATGCCTTTACCGTTACGGATGTCGACCAGGGTCTTCAGTACCGCGACGATGTCTTCCTTGCACAGCACGCCCGAACCTTCGATCTCGGTACGACCGATACGACGGTTGAACTTCATCCGGCCGACCGCAGACAGGTCATAGCGCTCAGGGCTGAAGAACAGGTTGTTGAACAGGGTCTCGGCAGCGTCTTTGGTTGGCGGCTCGCCAGGACGCATCATGCGATAGATCTCGACCAGCGCTTCCAGTTGGTTGCTGGTGGAGTCGATCTTCAAGGTGTCGGAGACGAACGGACCGCAGTCGATATCGTTGGTGTACAGAGTTTCGATGCGAACAACGCCGGCCTTGGCGATTTTCGCCAGGATCTCGGTGTTCAGCTCGGTGTTGCACTCTGCCAGGATTTCGCCGGTTGCCGGATGCACGATGACCTTGGCGGTTGTGCGACCCAGGACGTAGTCCAGAGGCACATCCAGCTCTTTGATCCCGGCTTTTTCCAGCTGGTTGATGTGGCGAGCGGTGATACGACGACCTTGCTCGACAATAACCTTGCCTTTGTCATCCTGAATATCGAGGACAGCGATTTCACCGCGCAGGCGCTGAGGCACCAGCTCCAGGCTCAGGGTTTCGCCCTTCACGTGGAATACGTTGGTGGTATAGAACGCGTCCAGCACTTCTTCAGTGGTATAGCCCAGCGCGCGCAGCAGTACCGAGGCTGGCAGCTTGCGACGACGGTCGATACGCACGAATACGCAGTCTTTCGGGTCGAACTCGAAGTCCAGCCACGAACCGCGGTAAGGAATGATGCGCGCGGAGTACAGCAGTTTGCCGGAGCTGTGCGTCTTGCCACGGTCGTGGTCGAAGAACACGCCCGGGGAACGGTGCAGCTGGGAAACGATTACACGCTCGGTACCATTGATTACGAAGGTACCGTTTTCAGTCATCAGGGGAATTTCACCCATGTAGACTTCTTGCTCTTTGATGTCCTTGATCGCTTTGTTCGACGATTCTTTGTCGAAAATGATCAGGCGCACTTTTACCCGCAAAGGTACGGCGTAAGTTACACCGCGCAATACGCATTCTTTGACATCAAATGCCGGTTCGCCCAGACGATATCCGACGTACTCCAGCGCAGCATTGCCGGAGTAGCTGATGATCGGGAAAACGGATTTGAAGGCCGCATGCAGGCCCACGTCGCGGAACTGATCTTTAGTCGCTCCCGCTTGCAAGAATTCACGATACGAATCCAGCTGGATGGCCAGGAGGTACGGCACATCCATGACGTCCGGCAACTTGCTAAAGTCCTTGCGGATACGTTTTTTCTCAGTATATGAGTAAGCCATCAGCGTTCCCCAGCTTGGTCACCTGCTTGTTTGGCCCCTCCCGACGGGAGCAGCCAGAAAATCGTGCAAACCCCATGGTTTGCGCCACCGCATCGGGTGGTTACAGCACGTTATCGGCACCGACCCAGTCGGCTGCCAATAACGGAAAAAGGCCGGTGGCAAGAGCCACCAGCCATCAGCCTGTCGCTTAACGCTCGGGCTGGAGGAGCAAAGTCGATGCTTACT
Organism: Pseudomonas sp. 18173; assembly: GCF_050432945.1. NCBI lineage: Bacteria > Pseudomonadati > Pseudomonadota > Gammaproteobacteria > Pseudomonadales > Pseudomonadaceae > Pseudomonas > Pseudomonas sp. 18173. Next base: position 6,281 of record NZ_JBKFTN010000022.1, on the reverse strand, counting down.
TCAGCTCGACTTTAGCGCCTGCTTCTTCCAGAGCTGCTTTGGCTTTGTCAGCTGCGTCTTTGGCAACAGCTTCCAGAACCATGGCAGGTGCGCCGTCAACTACAGCCTTGGCTTCTTTCAAGCCCAGACCGGTCAGTTCACGTACAGCCTTGATCACGTTAACTTTCTTCTCGCCAGCTTCGGTCAGCATGACGTTGAATTCGGTTTGCTCTTCAGCAACTGCAGCAGCAACAGCTGGACCAGCCGATGCAGCAGCAGCGGTAACACCGAATTTTTCTTCGAAAGCTTTGATCAGCTCAACAACTTCCATTACGGACATGTTGCCAACTGCTTCAAGGATATCGTTCTGAGAGATAGACATGAATCTAATTCCTGATATTGGGGACGGCCTACGCGACCATCGAAAAAAACAAAAAACGCGAGAAGTTGACGAGCCTTAGGCTGCAGCAGCTTCTTTCTGGTCGCGAATTGCCGCCAGAGTACGAGCCAATTTGCTGGTAGCGCCTTGAATCACGCTCATCAGCTGAGAAATTGCTTCGTCACGGGTCGGCAGAGTTGCCAGTACGTCGATTTGGTTAGCTGCGAGGAACTTGCCCTCGAACGCAGCTGCCTTGATCTCGAACTTGTCCTGACCCTTTGCGAATTCCTTGAAGATCCGGGCAGCAGCGCCTGGATGTTCCTTGGAGAACGCAATCAGGGTAGGGCCGGTGAACACGTCGTTGAGGACACTGAATTCAGTGTCAGCAACAGCGCGCTTGAGCAGGGTGTTACGTACGACACGTACGTAAACGCCAGCTTCACGAGCCTCTTTACGGAGTCCGGTCATCGCGCCTACTGTTACGCCACGGGCATCAGCCACGACAGCGGACAGAGCGACTTTGGCAGCCTCGTTGACTTCAGCGACGATGGCCTTCTTGTCTTCGAGTTTAATTGCCACGGGTTTAACTCCTGCTTGTTACCGTTTCATCTGGTCGAAACCGGATGTCGTTTTGGTGTCTGATTCGGTAAGGAACCGGGAGCACCATCTGCGTAGGCTTGTGGTTTAAGACTTGCGTCGCCTACGGTCTTGGATAGCCCCCGCCAGGCAGGGACCCCAATTTTTCAATTGGCGCAATCGCTTGCGCCAATTTGTGTCTTACGCGTCGAGCGAGCTTTGGTCGATGACCAGACCTGGGCCCATAGTGGTGCTCAGGGTGACGCGCTTGACGTAAATGCCTTTCGAGGAAGCTGGCTTGATACGCTTCAGATCAGCGATCAGGGCTTCAACGTTTTCCTTCAGCTTGACGGCGTCGAAGCCGATCTTGCCAACGGAAGTGTGGATGATGCCGTTTTTGTCGGTGCGATAACGAACCTGACCAGCCTTGGCGTTTTTAACCGCGGTAGCTACGTCTGGAGTTACGGTGCCGACTTTAGGGTTAGGCATCAGACCACGTGGACCGAGGATCTGACCCAACTGACCCACAACGCGCATGGCATCCGGGGATGCAATCACTACGTCATAGTTCAGGTCGCCGCCTTTCATTTCGGCAGCCAGGTCGTCCATACCTACGCGATCAGCGCCGGCAGCCAGAGCGGCTTCAGCAGCTGGACCCTGGGTGAACACGGCAACGCGAACAGTCTTGCCAGTGCCGTGTGGCAGCACGGTAGCGCTACGAACGACCTGGTCGGATTTACGCGGGTCAACACCCAGGTTTACAGCTACGTCGAACGACTCGCTGAACTTGACTGTCGACAGCTCGGCCAGCAGAGCAGCGGCGTCTACAAAGTTGTAGGCCTTGCCTGCTTCGATTTTGCCGGCGATAGCCTTTTGACGCTTGGTCAGCTTAGCCATTACACACCCTCCACGTTAAGGCCCATGCTACGAGCAGAACCGGCGATAGTACGCACGGCTGCTTCCATATCAGCTGCAGTCAGATCCGCGTTTTTGGTTTTCGCGATTTCTTCCAGCTGAGCACGAGTCACGGTGCCAACCTTAACGGTGTTCGGACGAGCGGAACCGCTGGTCAGACCGGCCGCCTTCTTCAGCAGAACCGAAGCAGGGGTGGATTTGGTTTCGAAAGTGAAGCTACGGTCGCTGTAGACAGTGATGATCACTGGAGTCGGCAGACCTGGTTCAAGACCCTGAGTACGGGCGTTGAAAGCCTTGCAGAATTCCATGATGTTCACGCCGTGCTGACCCAGAGCAGGACCAACAGGTGGGCTTGGGTTAGCCTGAGCGGCCTTCACTTGCAGCTTGATGTAAGCGGTAATCTTCTTGGCCATGAGGCACTCCAATTACGGGTTCGAACGCCTCGAGAGGCTCCCCGGTTACTTGCGCGTTTATCCCAGTGACGACAAAACCCCACAGCCTACGGCTGCGGGGTTGGGATTTTTGTTCAACTAGACCTTTTCGACCTGGCTGAACTCGAGCTCCACCGGAGTAGAGCGACCGAAAATGAGCACTGCGACCTGGATCCGGCTCTTTTCGTAGTTAACTTCTTCAACAACACCGGTAAAGTCCGCGAACGGACCGTCATTGACGCGTACCGATTCGCCCGGCTCGAACAACGTCTTCGGCTTCGGCTTGTCGCTACCATCGGCAACGCGGCGCAGAATCGCTTCTGCTTCTTTATCGGTGATCGGTGCAGGCTTGTCGGCGGTACCGCCGATAAAACCCATCACCCGAGGAGTATCCTTGACCAAGTGCCAAGTACCCTCGTTCATATCCATCTGCACCAGCACGTAACCAGGGAAGAATTTGCGTTCGCTTTTGCGCTTCTGGCCATTGCGCATTTCAACCACTTCTTCAGTGGGAACCAGAATCTCGCCGAAGCCATCTTCCATACCAGCCAGCTTTACGCGCTCGATCAGCGAGCGCATTACATGCTTCTCGTAACCGGAGTAAGCATGCACAACATACCAACGCTTAGCCACGGGACACCCTTAGCCGACGATCAAGGAAACAAGCCAGCCGAGCAGGGAATCAAGCCCCCACAACAGCAACGCCATAACCAGAACAACAGCCACCACAATCAGGGTGGTCTGCGTGGTTTCTTGGCGAGTTGGCCACACGACTTTACGAATCTCGGTGCGAGCTTCCTTAACCAGTACAAAGAAAGACTTGCCCTTCGCAGTCTGCAGGCCTACAAAGGCAGCTACAGCAGCAATGGCGAGCAATGCGAGTACGCGGTACAGGATCGGCGAAGCAGAGAAATACTGATTTCCAACAACGCCAACAATCACCAGAGCGACTACTACCAGCCACTTGAGGAGATCGAAGCGAGAGCCTTGAGCTTCAGCTTTAGGAGTCATCTATGAAGATCCTGTGAAAAGAAAGCCAGACACACCGAGTGAATCTGGCAGGTCAGGAGGGAATCGAACCCCCAACCTACGGTTTTGGAGACCGTCGCTCTGCCAATTGAGCTACTGACCTAAAACAAAATCAGGCCGACCATTATGCCGGCCTGAAGGAGACTTTACAACAATTTACTCTGGAGCCCTGGTTACGACATCCGCGCCGGCGCTACAACCACCATCACCACGAACAACCAAAGGCAACCTGAACCACTTAAAACAAAGGCAGATATTTTCATATCTGCCTTGTTATATGGAGCTCTTGAGCGGATTTGAACCGCTGACCTCACCCTTACCAAGGGTGTGCTCTACCAACTGAGCTACAAGAGCGTAACACTGTGCAAAACCTGTAAACTTGGAGCGGGTAGCGGGAATCGAACCCGCATCATCAGCTTGGAAGGCTGAGGTTCTACCACTAAACTATACCCGCGAGGCTTACAGCTCTCGCTAAAAATGGTGGAGGGGGAAGGATTCGAACCTTCGAAGTCGTAGACGTCAGATTTACAGTCTGATCCCTTTGGCCGCTCGGGAACCCCTCCTAAGCGAGCCGGCATTCTACATCATGCCAGCCTTCTGTCAAGCATTTTTCTCATTAAAAACCTGAGCTTAGCTGCGTTGACCTCGCTTCACACCGTTAACCGTTTCCGGTGTTCGCTGTGGAGCGGGCGCCATTCTATGCAAACTATTCGATGGGTGCAACCCCCTCGCACGGCATTATTTTATGTTTTAACTCATTGAATTCTTTAGAAAGGTTTATCAGCTGAAGATCGTCCAGCCAGCGCCGGCTTTCCGGGGCCACACGCAGCCAATAACCGGCAGTTTCGGAGCCACCCCGGGGCAACGCCTGAAACTTGACTTCCATGCCAGTCAACCTGCGCTCAAGCCCCTGGGCCACGTCCTGACGGGTAAAACCGCCCAGATAAAGACAGCCGGAATCCGGCTGGGCTGCCTTGCCCTTGTCCTTGGCCGCCTCCCCCGCCTCACTCAACAGACGGATATCCTGCTGGGACCCGCGATACAGACTCAAAGGCGTGACATCCTTCGCGCGTAGCGGGGCCTCCTGTTGATGCCAGATGTAGTAGAAGCCATTGAGGACAAGCAGCAACAGAAACAACCAACGCATAAAAACCTCAGGACAAGGGACAGGCCATGGCCAATCCGACAAACACCAGGTCCGGAACCACCCTGGCCTGAGGCACGACCTCGGAAACCAGGTTTGCATCCCCCCCTGTGAGGAATACGACAAAGTCCTCACCCCAGTAACTGCGCGCCAACTCGAGCTGAGTCAGCACGAAGCCACGCAACATCAGCAAACAACCGCGCTCTACAGCCTCAACAGTCGCACGACCTGGAACAAGACTTTCCAGAGCCTGCTCAGCTGCCAGGTCGCCATAACGAATCTTGCGGGTATGGGTGCGCAACTGGTTGCGCATCAACGGCATGCCCGGACAGATGAAACCACCCAGGTGCTCTCCATCCGCCGCGATAAAGTCAGCAGTCACGGCCGTACCGAAGTCGAGCACCAGGCACGCACCTGAAGCCAGATGAAAGCCTCCAAGCATTGCCAGCCACCGATCCAGACCCAGCCGCTCAAACTCCTCGTACCCATTGCGCACACCTGACATTTCGCGCGCAGGCGTTGCGCACACAACCGGCACATCAAAGGTTTCCCTTAGCAAAGACGTCAGTGCACCGGTCTCTTCCGCCGTCCTGACGCTCACCAGCCGGCAAAACGTGAGAGCAAGCCCTGTAAGCGCCCGCAACCCCTCAAGCAATGCGAGGTTGGAATCGACGACCCCCTCACCAAGCACCTGTCCGGCATTTGCGGCCAGCACGCGCCACTTGATAAAACTATTCCCACAATCGAGCTCAAGAATCATCACGCAACCTCAGGCTCAATTCACCACCACTGAAGACTTTCTCCACACCATCCACCTTCAGGCGCAAGGCGCCCTGGCCATCAATACCAAGCACCTCGCCATCAATTTGATTGACACCGGCAATCAACGACACGCTGCGCCCCTGCCACAGGTGATTCTGCTCCCACTCGGACTGGATGGCCAAAAAGCCGCCCGCCTGATGACGCTCCAGGTATCGCTGCAGCATCTCCCCCAACCGGGCGACCAATTGGTTGCGATCAAACAATTTGCCAGACTCGAGCCGCATGGACGTCCATTGCTGGTCCACCTCGTCAGCGGACTGCATGTTCACATTGATTCCCACCCCGAGAACCACGTGACACACATCAGCGGGATCACCCACCAATTCGAGCAATATACCCGCGATCTTTTTCTGGCCCACAAGTACATCGTTAGGCCACTTCAATCCAGCGGATGCAATGCCGAGCTCACGCAGCGTCTGCAAAACAGCGAGCCCAACGACAAGGCTCAGCCCCTCCAGCTGACGCATCCCGCCATCGATACGCAGCACCAGGCTGTAATAGACGTTTTCTGCGAACGGACTGACCCATTTGCGACCACGTCGCCCGCGCCCGGCCGTCTGCCGCTCCGCAAGCACAAGAAAGGGTGCTGCCTGGCCCTGCTCTACGGCACGCAGTGCCTCGGCGTTCGTGGAGTCGATCGAGTCGTAGACATGGACGGGCCAGTCGCAGGAAAGCGCCTGCGCACTTATCTCAGAAGGATCGAGCAGCGCTAATGGCGCTGACAATTGATAGCCGCGTCCACGAACTTTATGAATAGACAGACCCAGCTCAGCCTCCAAATGCTGAAGCTGCTTCCACACGGCACTACGACTGACGCCCAGGGCAGCACCCAGCGCTTGGCCCGAATGGAATCGGCCATCTTTAAGAAGCTTTAACAACGTCAGCATGCAGGTCTCGCCTCACAATGAGGCCCGCATGATAGCCACGCGCCGAGCTATTGCATAGAAATCCAGTAGCCGCGGCTTTTCTGCGGACAAAAACAAAACCCCTACCTGCATACGCAGAT